>DLOQ01000143.1:6619-9312 GCA_002479655.1 Lachnospiraceae bacterium UBA7480 | reverse complement strand
TGCAGGCTGCTTTGCCTCTTTTAGAAAATCCAGCTCCACTCCTGCAGGAACTTCCTTCTTTTCATTTAAAAATGATAAAGAAATATCTCCTTCGTTTAATTTACCGCATTTGGGGCAGAACTTTGCTTTAGCATCCATCGCCACGCCGCAATATACGCAAAACTTGGTTTTTGAAGATGTTTCGTTAAAAACTGTCCCTCCGCATTTGCCGCAGAATCTGTCCTTTCTGGNNCCGATTTTTGTTCCACATTGCGCACATACCTTCACTTGTAACACCCCCGGTTATTTTCTATTTTTTATTGCTGTTCATTCCCCTATTTGCACTTCAAAGCGCCGATATGCTATGTATATCGTCACATGGCATATATATTATATACGCCACACGATCTCTTATTGTTTACTGATTGCCTTCGGATATATTATATAATAATTATCTTCACATGAACATCATTTTTATGATATTAATTTAAAATTTTTCCACCCGCGCGGACTCTTTCCCTGNNGCTCCCCGGCTTATTGGGAATTAATGGTAACATATAACCTGCGCGACCCAAACGCCACCGCCGCCTCATGGGAATCAAAATAAACATCGATATGATTCTGTCTGACAGCGCCGCCGCAGTCTTCGGCGATATAATCCCCCATGCCGTCAATATGTACGCTTGTACCATAAGGAATGACCATAGGATCCACCGCGATCGTCCTCCCCTGCTGCGGAATCGCTCCCGTTGAGGTACGCGCTTCACGTCCCGTCACCTCCGGACTGTAATTTCCACAGCATATCTTGCATGAGCAGTACGCCGTCACCGTAAATAAGACCGGCTCCGTCCCAAGTCTTGACATATCGACCTTATCAACAAGGACGTCTTCCAGCACATATCCCGTGATACCATTATACTGTACCATGGTATATCCGCCTGCCGTCTCTCCGAGACTGATCACATCTGCCCCCGCCGGAAGCGTTGTAATCCAGCCTCCTTCCGCGGAAGGAGACGTCCTCATATTAGCGCGGCTGCGGATCTCATATGCCGTACCTTCTGCCACGTTCCCAGCTGGTCTTATAGCAGCTTCCGCCTGCGCAGCGGAGGCTATGATCGTCTGTACCTCGATCATATCGGATACAGCCGCTACATCTTCTACTTCTACCGCGATTGGCGTTGACGCTTCATTGCGGTTAGACAAAATCCCTCTCTGCGCCATCAGCGCTATTCCATTGTTGTTTCTTCCCCCATCGCTATTCTGCATCTCTCTCGTTGTAACCGTAGATGCGATACCGCTGTCGGAAGCCATGGAATCTTCCAAGTCCAAAAGCTTTGTATAAATATACCCCGTCTGCCCCTGATAGGAAATATGTGTAAATCCATTTTCCCCTTCATCCAAAAAGGTAACCATAGTGCCCTCAGGAACCGTCAGGATCCTCCTTGTCTCTATGGAAGGACCGCCACGCAGATTGGCATTGACCAACACTTCTATCTTCCGTACCTCCGGTGTCTGCGCGCCAGCAGAAGCGTTCACCAGACTGCCTATTCCCGACACGCTGCCTATAAGCATTAATTGACGGTTTTCACCTGCCGCAGCGCCCGCCTGATAATCGCTTTGCCCCAATGCGGAAACCTCCGCCGCGGACTGTACTGACTGTGCGGATTGTACCGGCTGTGCAGATTGTACCGGCTGCGGAGCTGCAATCTTACGGATACATCCGGAATAAATATATCCGGTCACTCCTTCATAAATAATCTCACTAAATTCCTGTTTATCTGTTCCCAGACATCTGACCACCGCCCCCTGCGGGATCGTCATCATCCAGGCGCCCTCAATTGACGGCTCGGCACGCATATTGGAACGTGCAAGGACTTCATATGTATTATTGTTATCTGTATCTATGCCCCGGTTCTCTGCGGCTGTTACCACGCCCCCGGAATACAATAGAAGAAATGCAAGAAAGACTGCCAAGCATTTTCTCACCATTGAACTCATATTGCCCTCCCTGCCGCGTCCAAATGCAGACGCAGCTTATGGTAATCCAATCATTTAGGATAATATCATCATATAGTTTCATTTCGCTTATGTCAACCGCTAGATAATGGGGATGAAATTGGCATTTTTTTACATATTTTGTGCCTTAGGAACTTTTATAAATTTCCCCAAAATAGGAATTCTATAAAATGAAAAATAATAAAAAAAATAATTGACAACCACACGATGATGTAGTATATTATGAATTGTCTGTGAGAGTAATCGACAGATACAGATATGCGATAGTGGTGCAGTTGGTAGCACACGACCTTGCCAAGGTTGAGCTCGCGGGTTCGAGTCCCGTCTATCGCTCTATAACGGGGGTTTGACAATATCTTATTTGATTGTCAGATCCTTTTATTTTGTCAAGAATTCTTAAATATCCCAATAGCCATTGATATTCATACCGAGAATGATGGGGAGACTGCACGAATTATTTCTGGCAAATGACCCAAAAAAATCAAAGGAGAAAAACATGATCACAAAAACNNCTTAAAATAGAAAAGGTTATGGGCGCGGATATGATTCCGTATCTGGTACAGTCTGCATGCCATTATGAAGCTTCCCTGCATATCATCGATCAGGACAAAAAGATCAATATGAAAAGCATTATGGGGATGTCAATCCTTAAATTAACAGAGGGCAAAACACTCGAACTGACCGCCGACGGCGCTGAC
>DLOQ01000143.1:4294-6559 GCA_002479655.1 Lachnospiraceae bacterium UBA7480 | reverse complement strand
TTCATCTATCCGTTCTTCCGTAAGCGTTCCGTCAGCAACTGCTGCCAGTACTGCCGCATATGCCTCCGCAAAATTAGCCGGCTTCATGATCATATCGGCTCCCGCCTGCAGCTCCATGACTGCCGCCTCTCCGGAAGTATAATGATCCGTGATCGCTTTTTGATCCATATCCGACGTAATAACAACTCCCTGAAAACCTAATTCCCCACGCAGCACATCCGTGATCATCACGGAAGACATGGAACAGGGAACATCCTCCCCTACTGTCATATTAGACACCATGACCATCTGCGCTCCCGCCGCAATTCCGGCCGAAAAAGGCAGAAAATCAGAAGTACGCATTTCATCCAAGGTTTTTCCGGCAGATGCCGTGCCATTTGCCGGATCTTTGGAAGCCGACCCCTGCCCCGGAAATGCCGTGAGACAAGTAATAACGCCAAAATCACTCTGTCCATTCACTGCTGACGAGATCATGGAAGCCACGATATCCGCGTCTGTATTAAATCCACGATTTCCCAGATAAGAGCCTTCTGCCGGCACATCACATACCGGTCCAAGATTCACATCGACCCCATAGTCTTTAAGATAAGAACCTATCGTCAGATATGCCTGATAAGCATTGCCCGTATCCCCGGAAGTCCCGATCTCTCCTGCCGCCGGCTGTGCCGCCACACCTGTTGCATTACCGGCAATAACATTGACCGCGCCTTCCTCACGCACGACGATCCAAACCTCCGGCGCGTAAAGCTCCCGATACATATTTTTTGTATTTGTAATCATCGTTTTAAACTGATCCGCATTCTGAACATTTCTTGTCGAATATACGATACCGCCTACCGCGTATTCCTGCAGAGCCGCACGAGTCCCATTTCCGGCCTGTGTCGCCGTCGTCACTCCGGTGATGGATTCCGGCGTAACGATGAACAGATTCGCTATCTTCTGTTCCATCGTCATGGAAGCCAGACAAGCCGCAATCTCCTCCTGCAGGGGATCGACCGGATCCGCAACCGGCACTTCGTCCGATGATACCACATCTTCCGGCGTGGCGATCACACCGGAATTGTTCGCTGACTCCGAGTCAACGATCTGATTGCCCGAAATAATTCTCTGCTGATTTCCTGATTTAATATGCTCTATCAAAACCCGGATGCCAAAATATCCACCCGTGAATACACCGATGACCAAAAGCACCAGCACCAGATACGCAATCACCTGATTTCTGATCCTTCTCCTCCGCCGTTCTTCCCTGCGGGTATCCCTCTGTTCCTTTCCGGCATTTTGATTTCTTCCGGAACTATTTTCTTTCCCCATGATCTATAACCGCGCCTTTCCGTTATCCAGCTGATATCTGCACCAAATGACCGGCTGTATCTCCCGTCACCCATCTGTCTGACAAATATTGACAGATATCGACAGATACAACCGATTCAATCATACCATTTCTATAGAAGTTGCGCAAGATAAAAATGTTATGTAAATCTTAAAAAACAAAAAACAGTGAATCGTTTTGCGATTTCATACGATTCACTGCTTTGCTTTTCCTGTTTTCAACATTTTATATGCTGTAAAATATCCTGTTAGTCCGCCAGCCCGAAAATATCATGCGCCGCATTGACTGCTTTTTCCACTTCCTTCTCGTCGATCAGCACCGTAACGCGGATCTCTGAGGTGGAGATCATCTTGATGTTGATGTTGCTGTTGTATAAGCACTCAAACATCTTTGCAGCCACGCCCGGATTGCTCATCATGCCGGCGCCGACGATAGATACCTTGGCAACGCCCTTCTCGCACTCCAGCTTCTGATATTTCAATCTTGACTTATTATCCTCGATCACCTTTACGGCATCATCCGCATAATCCCCGACTACCGTAAATGCAATATCCTGTGTATTGTCACGCCCTACCGACTGCAGGATCATATCGACATTGATATTGGCAGATGCCAGCGCGTCAAACAGACGGAACGCGGTTCCCGGCTTATCACTCAAGCCCACTACTGAAATCTTTGCGCAGTTCTTATCGGACGCTACTCCACTGATTAACATTCTCTCCACTTTTACTTCCTCCTTCAATACTGTTCCTTCTTCATTGGTCAGACTGGAGCGGACCACCAGCTGAACACCATATTTCTTTGCCATTTCCACCGAGCGGTTGTGAAGCACGCCCGCCCCAAGCGTCGCAAGATCAAGCATCTCGTCATATGTGATCTCCGTAAGCTTTCTTGCATTCTTTACAATGCGCGGATCCGCCGTATAGACACCGTCG
>DLOQ01000143.1:4074-4275 GCA_002479655.1 Lachnospiraceae bacterium UBA7480 | reverse complement strand
ATCGGAGCCGCCGCGTCCAAGCGTCGTATAATCCCCGTATTTATTAATGCCCTGAAATCCCGTAATGATCACGATCTTTCTCTGATCCAGCTCATGCCTTATCCGTTCCGTATCAATTCTTTTCAGTCTTGCATTAGAGTAGTTGGATGTCGTGTGCATCGCCACCTGAAATGCATTTAACGAAATCGCCGGAACGCCGAG
>DLOQ01000143.1:0-4063 GCA_002479655.1 Lachnospiraceae bacterium UBA7480 | reverse complement strand
TTAAGAGCATATCCATCTCACGCTTGGAAGGATTATGATTGATATTCCTCGCCATTTCAATCAGCTCATCCGTCATTTTTCCCATTGCGGAAAGGACGACTACAACATCATTGCCTTTCTGGTACTCGTCAATGCACCGCCTTGCCACATTATAGATCCTTTCCTTGTTGGCAACCGAAGTACCGCCAAATTTCTTTACAATTAACATATTCCTGCCTTCTTTCCTTTCTTGCTTTGTTCAAATCCATGCTTCACATTTATTATCTTCTGATCATCCCGATGATCTCAGGGATCTTTTCCGCCGCGTTCCTGTATTCCCGCTCGCTCATCTCCCCTGTCAGTACGGCGAACTCATCCGCCGCTTCAGGAACCTGCACGATCTGTATCCCGCCAAATGTATCTTCTGCTTTCTGCCGCATCGTATCAGGCTGCCCTTTGATCCTGACAAGATACTGCTGCCGGAACGCCCCGTTATCCGTCATCTCCTTTTCCGTCTCATCCCATGCTGCCGGGATGCTGCCGCCAAGCTTCTTAACGCACTCCACCACATCTCCGACAACTGCGCTTGCGGTAGGTAGCTTGCCCGCGCCCCTTCCATAATAAAGAGAAGTATCTAACATATTGCTATGCAGCTGGATTCCATTAAATACGTCATTGACGCCGGCAATCGGACTATCCGCCGGCACCAGCCTGGGACTTACCATTGCAAACTCACCTTCCCCGGTAATCACAGAAAGAGCGATCAATTTAATCTTGCAGTCAATCGCCTTCGCATATGCAAAATCCCTTGGCGTGATCTTCGTGATACCCTCCGTNNGTTTATAATCCACATTATGTCCGTACAATATAGACGAAAGGATCGCTATCTTCCTACAGGCGTCATGACCTTCGATATCTGCCGCCGGATTACGCTCCGCATAACCAAGCTCCTGCGCTTCCTTTAATATAATATCAAATGCCGCGCCGTCACGTTCCATTTTGGTCAGGATATAATTTGTCGTTCCATTTAAAATGCCTTCGATCCGGTCGATCTTTTCCGCCGTCAGCGCGTCATTCATCGTGCGTATGATCGGGATGCCGCCGCCTACACTTGCTTCAAACAGATAGCTGCACTGATGCTCTCCCGCGATCCGCATCAGCTCTGCGCCGTGTGCCGCCACCAATTCCTTATTAGAGGTGCATACGCTCTTTCCGTTCATCAGCGCCTTCTTAGTAAATGTATATGCCGGTTCGAGGCCTCCCATCGTCTCACAGATCACTTTGATCTCGGAATCCGCAAGGATCACCTCCACGTCATGCACGATCCTTTCCTGAATCGGGTCTCCCTGAAAGTCTCTGATATCCAATACATATTTTACATGGATTCCGTCTCCCGCCCTTCGGGCGATCTCCTTTTGGTTGGTCTCTATAACTTCCACAACACCGCTGCCCACAGTGCCATACCCAAATACCGCGATCTGTACCATACGACTACCTTCCCTTTCCTGATTACCCTCTGAATACTTAAAATATGCTTACGCTTAAAACATCCTTAAATACATAAAAATGATAGAAATACATAAAATAGATGTATTAGCGCAGCAGGCTCTTAATTACCTGCCATAAGATAAAAAATCTCATAACGTCAAGATTTTACCATAATTATCAGATATACGCAATAAAAAAGTTCTTTTCTTTTATAAGATTTTATATTACAATAGGATTACAATATGTTTAGTTTGTTCAACATCTGAAAGGAGACAGGGTTATGGCAAAGAAAAGTGGGAAAGTGATATTCTGGGGGCTTATGATTGGAGCGGCAGCAGCGGGGACATATCATTATCTTCAAAATAAAAAGAAAGCGGCAACCGCCGAGGAATTTGATGATTTTGACAATTTTGAGGATGCTGACGACACCCAAACAAAGGACCGTCATTATGTTCCTTTGAATCTTGACGATGCAAAAGCATTTGTCAGCAGCACCATCGACAAGGCAAAAGAGGCCGTTTCCAAAGTCAGCAAAAAACTGCAAAAGGAAGATATCGAAGACGATGTGATCATTGACGATATTTTTGACGACAGTATTGAGGAAAGCGATGATGCAGCAGACGGCACGGATACCACAGACGTATCATCTGCCCCGTCATCTGATGATGAATCAAAAGAGGATTCTTCTGATTCCTCTACGACGGAAGATTTCTTTGACGACGCACAGTAAACCGATATTATATATAATGGAAAGATTACGAAAACCACCCCATTACTTCATACGAAAGTCATGCGGTGGTTTTTATGTTGCGCATTTTCTCTGTTCCGTCCGGCTTTTCCACACCCTATTTCATACGCGCCTTCAATTCTTCCAATAGCGCCTCAGCCTGAGTCCTATGCGCCTTGGTCGTCTTAGGCGAAGAGAGGATCGTGGAAAGGATCCTTTTGGCTTTGGCATATTCTCCGGCTTCCATATTTAACACTGCCAGCATATAATCCAGTGTTTCAACATTCATTCCGGCATACGGCGGCGTTTCCGCAGTCATCGCCTTGGTAAACCCTTCCAGCGCGATCTGCTGGTTTTCCCGTTCCTGAGCCTTAAGCATCTCCATCGTTTCTTCATAATCCTTCGTATCCTTCGGCAATGTTTCCTGCATCCCCCGATAGATCCAAGACAACTTCAGCGCAATATACGCTTTTTCACTGTCCTTCGCCTGACGTACTACTGCATTCATCATCGCCAGCTTATATCGCACCACGGCTTCTTCATAAGAAATGACGACATTCTCCTCTTTCATCGGCTTAAACCTTGGCATGATATTTTCCTTGAGCAGATTACGATGCGGTCTCGGCATCGGCCCGTGGAACCTGGTCAACGCGGCATACCCGCATTTATTACAAAAAACAACATCATATTTTAAAGTATCCACGCCTTCATTGCGCGGTCTAAGATCCAGATCATGTCCATAATTTCTGATCTTGTTATGACGTATGATGGACTGCTTAAATTCCGCATCGCACACCGGACACTCAAATGACTTCTGCAAAAGATAGTCTTCCTCGCTGATCACTGCATTCCCGTCATTCTCCCCGTTATTCCCCTCATCTTTTTTATCTTTTTTACTTTCAAAAATATCTACATTTTCCAGACCGCCCAGCCCAAGCGACTCCAATCCGCTAAGAATTGACATATATTGACCTTCCCTTTCCTGATGAACTCAATTTCCTGATGTGCTCAATCATATTACCGTTCATGAAACACCTAAAAACCGGTTACTATCATTAAAACATGTTTCCGTCATTTTGGCAATACAAAAGAACTCTTTAATCCGACGATCCGGTTAAACACCAGCGCGTCCGGTTTGGAATCCCTGCAATCTACGCAGAAAAATCCCTGTCTGACAAACTGGAAGCTCTCATACGGTTTTGCATCCGCAAGAGACGGTTCCAGACAACATTCCTTTAATTCAACCAGCGAATTGGGATTCAGATTGATGCTGCCGTCTTCTTCATTATAAACGCCCTTCTCCTCATCAACAAGATTCTCATACAGGCGGACTGTCGCTTTCACCGCATAAGGCGCCGGAACCCAGTGGATCGTTCCTTTTACCTTCCTTGCATTAAATCCGCTGCCCTGCTTTGTCTCCGGGTCATATGTGGCATGAACAACAGTCACTCTGCCGTTTTCATCCTTCTCAAAGCCGGTACATGTGACAAAATACGCGCTCATCAGCCTGACCTCATTGCCCGGAAACAGACGGAAATATTTCTTCGGAGGTTCTTCCATAAAATCCTCCCTGTCAATATAAAGCTCCCTGCAGAACGGCACCTTCCTGCTGCCCAGAGATTCATTTTCCAGATTGTTCGGTATCTCCAGTTCCTCTACCTGTCCCTCCGGATAATTGTCAATAATCAGCCGGATCGGATCCAGCGCCGCCATCACGCGCGGGCGCTTCAGTTTCAAATCCTCCCGGATGCAGTATTCAAGCATGGCATAATCCGCGGAAGCATTGGCTTTACTGACGCCGCACAGCTCCACAAAACGCTGGATCGACTCCGGCGTAAATCCACGTCTCCTGAGCGCGGCGATCGACAC
>DLOQ01000031.1 GCA_002479655.1 Lachnospiraceae bacterium UBA7480 | reverse complement strand
TTCATTCTCTATAGGAATGCTCTTTTTCTACCATATATGGCAATACTTTTTTCTTATATATGAAATTTGAATACAAAAACCCGGGATACTGATCAGTTCCCGGACAAATGGCAATATAGCATTTTATCTTGAAATGTCATATATTGGTACAACACAAAGCAGACAAATGCACCTGACCATTTTGGCATGCCCGGGTAAACAACATCCTGCAACAACACATGATATCAACATAAGCATCGTCTGTTTTATACATAGCATTCCTCTCCTTTAATCTAATTACCATAACATTACACCTATTTGCCCATTATGTCAATAGGTAAATTGTTTTTTTTGAGAAATATGTAATGACACCACAGACACCACATTTGCAATCTTTCAGGAAAATCTTTAGTATACAGGAAAATCTATTGACAAGTTAAATAGGGAAACGTATAATAAGGAACAGATAGCAAAACCTATATAGCTGATAGGTTAAATAGGAATAAAATATCGGATCAATTATTTAAAGGAGATAATTATTATGAGCCAGATCAAAGAAAGCGCACTGGAGCTGATCGGAGGAACTCCGATACTGAAACTGAATGGATATGCGAAGAAAGCAGGCGTAACAGACGCTACGATCCTTGCAAAGCTGGAGTATTTCAATCCGGCAGGTTCCGTAAAGGACCGTATTGCATTGGCAATGATTGAAGATGCGGAAAAGAAGGGTCTTTTAAAAGAAGGGTCAACCATCATTGAGCCTACCAGCGGAAATACCGGGATCGGTCTTGCGGCAGTTGCGGCGGCAAAAGGATACAGGGCGATTCTTACCCTGCCGGATACCATGAGCGTTGAGAGAAGAAATCTCTTAAAGGCGTATGGTGCGGAGCTGGTGCTCACAGAGGGAGCCAAAGGAATGAAGGGAGCAATTGCAAAAGCAGAAGAGCTTTCCAAAGAAATAGACGGAGCTGTTATCTTAGGACAGTTTGTAAATTCGGCAAATCCGGCAGTACATAAAGCTACAACAGGTCCGGAGATCTGGGAGCAGACGGAAGGGAAGGTTGATATTTTTGTTGCCGGTGTAGGAACAGGCGGAACGATTACAGGTGTTGGCGAATACTTAAAGGAGCAGAATCCGAATGTGAAAATCGTGGCGGTTGAACCGGCAGGAAGTCCCGTTTTGTCAAAGGGAACTCCGGGAGCACATAAGATTCAGGGAATCGGCGCAGGCTTTGTTCCGGAAGTTCTTAACACGAAAATATATGATGAAATCATTACAATTGAAAATGAGGATGCATTTGCAGAGGGTAAGGCATTTGCAGTCAGTGAAGGAATTCTTGTGGGAATTTCTTCCGGTGCGGCGCTTAAAGCGGCAGTGATTCTTGCGAACAGACCGGAAAATAAAGGAAAGACAATCGTAGCATTGCTTCCTGATTCAGGAGACAGATATTTGTCTACTCCATTGTTTAATAGTAATTAAACAAAAAGAATAATAAACCGCTGGTTTTATACAAGGCTGTCGCAATCCGTAAGCGTGACAGCCTTTTCATCTTTCCTGTTATTCGTTTTACAGATATTGTGCCTGCGGCATAGCACTAAAGTGCATTAAAGTCAGCAGGTTACGGAAAGGTATGGTAATTAATATGAGCGGGAAGAAGACCGTGGTTGTAGGCATGTCCGGTGGGGTGGATTCATCAGTGGCCGCTTATTTATTAAAGAAGCAGGGGTATCATGTCATCGGTGTGACAATGCAGATTTGGCAGGAAGGGCAGCAGGAGTGGGAATCAGAAGGCGGATGTTGTGGATTGAGTGCCGTGGAAGACGCCAGAAGGGTTGCACAGGTACTAGATATTCCCTATTATGTTATGAATTTTAAACAGGACTTCAAACGATATGTTATTGACTATTTTATTAAGGAATATCAGAAAGGATGCACGCCCAATCCTTGTATTGCCTGCAATCGTTATGTTAAATGGGAATCCTTGTTAAAGCGCAGCATGGAAATCGGAGCGGATTACATTGCAACAGGCCATTATGCAAAAATACGTCGTAGGAACAACGGACGTTATGCAATCGAAAAATCTGTGACAACCAGAAAAGATCAGAGTTATGCCCTATATAATCTGACACAGAAACAACTGGCGAGAACGCTGATGCCAATTGGGGAATATGAAAAAGACAGAGTGCGGGAAATTGCAGAGGAAGCAGGACTGCCGGTGGCACATAAACCGGATAGTATGGAGATTTGTTTTGTGCCGGACGGTGATTACGCATCTTATATAGAGACAGCTACAGGAGTAAAATCCGAGCAGGGTAATTTTGTGGATATGCAAGGGCATGTGCTGGGCAGACACCGGGGGATCATTCATTATACGGTAGGACAGCGTAAAGGATTGAACTTAGCACTAGGGTATCCGGCATTTGTGGTCAGGATTAAACCGGAAACGAATGAAGTTGTAATCGGATGTCTGAAAAATAATCTGTCTGAAAAGGTATATATCTCTCAGATAAACTATATGTCAGAGGCAAATTTCTCAGAACATAAGACATATCTTGGTAAGATACGTTATAACCACGAGGGGGTGTACTGTACGGTGCGGCAGGTGGAAGAGGATCTATATGAGTGTATTTTTGCAGAGCCACAGAAAGGGGTAGCACCGGGACAGGCACTGGTATTGTATGACGGCAGTCTGGTGGCGGGAGGCGGAACGATCCTGCATCATGTTGAATAGTGAAACAAGAAGAAAGAAGGAGCGCCTTTATGAAGAAATTGATTTATCTGGATAATGCTGCAACTACGCAGGTAAGCGAAGAAGTGTTAAATGAAATGCTTCCCTTTTTCAGGCAGACTTACAGTAATCCGTCTGCGATATACAGCTTTGCGGGAGAGGGGAAAAAGGCAGTTGACCTTGCAAGAGAGAGGACGGCTGAGTTAATTGGCGCAAAAGTGGAAGAAATCTATTTTACCGGCGGGGGAAGCGA
Source organism: Lachnospiraceae bacterium UBA7480 (assembly GCA_002479655.1). GTDB lineage: Bacteria > Bacillota > Clostridia > Lachnospirales > Lachnospiraceae > NK4A136. Next base: position 16,927 of record DLOQ01000031.1, on the reverse strand, counting down.
GTCTGATAACTGGGCATTAAAAGCTGCTGCAGAGGCTTATTCATCTAAGGGAAAACATATCATAACCGGCAAAATAGAGCATCATGCCATCCTGCATACCTGTGAATATCTGGAGAAACAGGGATATGAAGTGACTTATCTTGATGTGGATGAAGATGGGAAAATATCGCTTGAAGAACTCAAAGCTGCGATTCGTCCGGATACCATTTTGGTATCGGTCATGATGGCAAATAATGAGATAGGAACCATAGAACCGATTGCAGAGATCGGAAAAATCGCCCATGAGAACGGTGTATTGTTCCATACAGATGCGGTACAGGCTTATGGACACATTCCAATCCATGTAGATGACATGAATATAGACATGCTTTCCGCCAGCGGACATAAATTTTATGGTCCAAAGGGAGTCGGGATTCTGTACATCCGGAAAGGGGTAAAAATCCGTTCTTTTATCCATGGTGGCGCGCAGGAGCGAAACAGAAGGGCAGGGACTTTAAACGTACCGGGAATTGCAGGCTTCGGAAAGGCGGTGGAGATTGCCGGAAAAAAGATGGAGGAAAGAACTGCAAAGGAGATAACATTGAGGGATCATCTGATAGAAAGGATTTTATCGGAAATTCCTTATGTCAGGCTGAACGGGCATAGAACCGACAGGCTGCCAAATAACGTGAACTTCTGTTTCCGCTTTATTGAAGGGGAATCTCTGCTGATTTTATTAGATCAGCTGGGAGTATGCGCTTCCAGTGGTTCGGCATGTACCTCCGGCTCATTGGATCCTTCCCATGTGCTTCTTGCGATTGGGCTTCCGCATGAGATCGCCCATGGATCCCTGAGGATTAGCCTTTCGGAAGAAAATACATTAGAGGAGATTGATTTTGTGGCGGATGAGCTTAAAAAGATTGTGGAGAGGCTGCGGGGCATGTCTCCGTTATATGAAGACTATATAAAGAACCGGAAATAATATAGTAAAAGAAGGAAGGGATAAGGAATGTATAGTGAAAAGGTAATGGATCATTTTAATCATCCGAGAAATGTAGGCGAAATAGAAAATCCCAGCGGCGTAGGTACTGTTGGAAATGCAAAATGTGGTGATATTATGCGGATATATCTTGATATCGATGAACAGGGAATTATCCGGGATGTTAAATTCAAGACATTTGGATGCGGTGCGGCAGTAGCAACCAGCAGTATGGCTACGGAACTGGTAAAAGGGAAAACTGTTCAGGAAGCCTTAACAGTTACAAATAAGGCGGTGATGGAAGCATTAGACGGACTTCCGCCTGTAAAGGTACACTGCTCGCTGCTGGCGGAAGAAGCAATTCATGCGGCGCTGTGGGATTATGCACAGAAAAACCATATTGTGATTGAAGGTCTGGAAGAGCCGGTAAATGATATTGCGGAAAAAGCAGAGGAAGAGGATTACTGACAGCCGTCCATAAAGGATCGATCATTCATAATCAAATGTTTTCAGAAACGCTTTTGCCCGATCCGTAACAGGCTGTTTGAAAAAGTCTTTGGGCTGGCTGCTTTCCTCTACGATTTCCCCGTCATCCAGAAATAGGATACGGTCTGCAATGGCTCTTGCAAATGCCATTTCGTGGGTTACGATCAGCATGGTACTGCCTGCCTTAGCAAGGGAAAGGACAACCTCCAGCACTTCCCGTACCATTTCCGGATCCAGCGCGGCAGTGATCTCATCCAGAAGGAGGATCTCCGGATGCATGCACAGCGCCCGGACAATGGCAACACGCTGTTTCTGTCCTCCGGAAAGCTGGCGGGGATAATCGTCTCTTCGGTCTGCAAGACCGACTTTCGTCAAAAGCTCCAATGCTTCTTTTTCTGCTTCGGCGCGGTTTCTTTTTTGTACTTTTATCGGCGCTAAAAGAATGTTTTCCAGTATCGTCTTATGGGGAAATAATTCATAACTCTGGAAAACCATTCCTATTTTCTGCCGCATTTTAGAAATGTTCTTTTTTTCTTTGAAAACCGCTTCGTTGTCCAGCAGAACTTCGCCGCCCTGAATATCTTCCAATGCATTGATGCAGCGGAGAAGCGTGCTTTTTCCGCAGCCGGAGGGACCGATAATAACAACGACTTCGCCCTTATTGACTTCGAGATTAAAATCCTTCAGTATCACCTGATCGCCATATGTTTTGTGAAGATGATTTATTTTCAAAAGTGCCTGTTCCATATCTACGCCCACCTTTTCTCAAGATATCCTGCCAGCTTGCTGATCGGCCAGCAGATCAAAAAATATAGCAGAAAAACAACTGCAAACACACCAAATACTGCATTTGGCGAGGATCTTCGATTCGCCTCAATGATCTGCTGCGCAACTTTTAATACTTCTACGATTCCGATCATCATTACAAGGCTTGTTGTCTTGATCATTCTTGTAATCAGATTGATGGAAAGCGGGATCAGTCGCCGGATTGCCTGCGGCAGGATCACATATAGATAGGTCATGGACGGCGTCATCCCCAATGCCTGTGCGCTTTCATATTGTATTTTCGGGATGCTGATGAGCGCGCCGCGTACCAGATCCCCCATTTCAGCGACCCCCCAAAAACTAAATACAATAATGGCGGAGTATTCTGCGGAAAGATTCCAGCCAAATACCCGTGTTGTACCAAAATAGACGATAAACAGAAGTACCATCTGCGGCATGATCCGGACGATTTCCAAATAAAGACGTAATATCATTTTCAGGATCCTGTTTTTTGATGTCATTAACATTCCCATCACAAGTCCCAGTGCAATACTGATGGCAACAGAGATCAGACTGATCCGGACAGCGACCCAGAGGCCTTCCAGCAGCCTCAGAAAGTTCGTTCCTTTGAAAAGAACGTCAATTCCCAAACTCTGCATGGCGCAGCCTCCTTTCCACAAAGCTGCCTAATATGGACACAGGCAGCAGCATAATCAGATAAAATAGTACCAGCAAAGTTAAACATTCGATGGTTTTCGCATACATTCCGATAAGGTCTTTTGCAGTAAACATCAGATCCATCAGGCTGATGGTTGAAAATACGCTGGTTTCTTTCAGCANNAGCAGGAAGATCACATTGGCAAGAAGTCCCGGTACGCTGGAAGAAACTGCCTGTGGCAGGATGACATAGCGAAAGGCTTGCAATTTGTTCATACCAAGACTTTGTGCGCTTGCCGACTGGATCGGCGCTATATTTTCCAAACCGCTGCGGAAGGTCTCTGTCATATAGGCGCCGCCCAAAAGACCGAGACCGAGGCTTCCGCAGAGCTGTGGAGAAATGCGGATTCCGATTTTCGGGAGAGCAAAATATAAAAAGAATAATTGTACCAAAAGGGGAGTGTTTCGGAACAACTCGATGTAGATACCTGTGATCTGTCGCAGAACCGGTACTTTCAGGTGAGTGATCACCGCGCAAAGCACCCCGATCACAAATGCCAGAAGAACACCCTGCCACCCGATTTTCACCGTGAGCAGAAGGGCATCCTTATAAAGCGGCAGATATGATATCATCGCATCCCAATCCATTATTAGCCTCCCAAGTTATTCCTGTCTTCTGTGATCAAGTTTTTTTGCTGCAAGCATTCCCAGACCCTGCATCAATTGTACAATAACTACAATGAAAATTAAAGTAATAAGCATAATTTTCGTATTATAACGGTAATAACCGTAACGAATGGCAATATCACCAAGTCCGCCACCGCCTACCACACCGGCCATGGCGGAATATCCGAGAACCGTACCCAAAACGATCGTTACCCCGACAAGCAGGGATGTTCTTGCTTCTCCGATAAGCACCTTAAAAATGATCATTCTTTTTCTGGCTCCCATGCTGATCGCTGCTTCAATCACACCTTGATTAACTTCTTTTAAAGAAGATTCTACCATGCGCCCAATCAGCGGAGCAGCGGCAAAAGTCAATGGAACGATAGTTGCCGTAGCGCCATAGCTTTTTCCTACGATCAATTTCGTAAGTGGAATAAGCAGGATCAAAAGAATTAAAAAGGGAATACTTCTGGTAACATTAATTATAATATCTAAGATACGGTAAATGATCTTATTTGGTGCAATTCCATCTTTATCTGTTAAAGTCAGTACGATCCCAAGCGGGAGACCGATGATATATCCGAAGAAAGTAGAAAGCAGGGTCATATACAGGGTATCACGTATTCCTTCTAAAAGCATTTCTAACATTGCCTTATCCAACATAATCAGTCTCCTCCTCCGTTTCCTTGATCATAAGCAGGCGTTTTGCCGCTTTTGACTTGGGATTTTTTAAAATCTCCTCAGCATTTCCACATTCTCGCAGACTGCCTTTGTGGAGTACTGCCATCTGTGTACAAATCTCCTGAATGACCGCCATTTCATGGGTGATGATAACAATGGTGATCCCCATGGTATCATGGATTTCTTTCAGCAGATTCAGAATGGTTTTTGTCGTCTCCGGATCCAGGGCGCTGGTGGCCTCGTCGCAAAGTAAAATATCCGGATCGTTGGCAAGCACTCTGGCGATGGCGACCCGTTGCTTTTGTCCGCCCGAAAGCTGGGAGGGATATGCTTTTGCTTTGTCTTCCAATCCTACCTGTTTCAGCAGCTGCAGAGCTTTTTCCTTTCGCTGTTTTACAGGGATTCCCCGGATCTCCAATGGAAAACAGACATTCTCCAGAACGGTTTGCTGTTCCAGTAAGTTGAAATGCTGGAAGATCATACCGATTTTCTGTCGGCGGAGCCTTAGCTGTTCTTTGCTGAGTGTCAGAAGATCCTCGCCGTTTATGATGACGGTTCCTGAATCCGGCTTTTCCAAAAGATTCAGACATCGGACCAGCGTGCTTTTTCCTGCGCCGGATAGGCCGATGATACCGAAAATCTCATTTTGAGGTATCGAGAGGGATATCTCTTTTAATGCTTCCACATTTCCGTTTTTTGCAGAATAAGTTTTAGAAAGTTTTTGAACTTCTATGTATGCTGTTTCCATAAGCTATTTTCCTTTTCGTTAATAAGTAGAAAGCGGGCAGCGGCNNCGCTGCCCGCTGTTTCATTAGTCTGCGAAGGGAACAACCGCTCCATCGTAGGTATCAACAATATATTGTTTGATCTCCTCAGAATTTAAAACATCAACAAGAGCCTGAATGCCTTCATTGTTTTCATTACCTTCTTTTACAACAAGAACATTAACATATGTCTTGGCTGCTGTAGAGTCACTGGCTTCATAAGCCACGGCATCATGCGCAACGGAAAATCCGGCTTCCAGTGCGTAATTACCGTTAAGAACAACGAATGCAACTTCATCTGTCACTCTGGAAACCTGAGCTGCTTCCAGTTCCTGAATCTTGATATTATAAGGATTATCTACGATATCCTTCACAGTGGCTGCAAGTCCGACTCCGTCGGCAAGCGTGATAATGCCGTTGTCCTGCAGCAGAAGAAGCGCTCTTGCCTCATTGGTGGTATCGTTAGGAACTGCAATCACATCGCCGTCAGCGATCTCACTAAGCGCTGCTTTTGTTCCCGGGTAGATTCCGAAAGGTTCATAATGAATCCCGCTTACCGCTACAAGGGAAGTGCCGTTTTCCGCATTAAAATCATCAAGATAAGGAACATGCTGGAAGTAGTTTGCGTCGATTTCGCCGCTTTCAACTACCAGATTGGGCTGTATATAGTCTTCAAACTCTATAACATCCAGTGTCCAGCCTTGTGAAGCCAGCAGTTTTGCCGCTTCGGCAAGAATTTCTGCATGGGGTGTGGGTGAAGCCGCAACAGTAATGGTGCCTTTTTCAGTTGCTTCTGTAGATACGGCTGCGGAAGCAACTACACCGCCTTCTACAACCAGAGTGTCTTCATAATCTTTACCATAGGTATCCAACAGGGTTGCTTCGTAATCTGCGTGGAAAAAGTTTTCTTCACCAAGTGCCCTGATTTCATCATTCAGCCAGTTCAGCAGACTTTCATTTCCTTTAGTGACTGCGGGCGCAATTGTGTCAGCGCTGCCAAGGGAAGGGATTCCGACTACGAAACCGGGATTTTCGATGGCAAAGGCAATTACTTCCGTGTTGTCATTTGCCCAAGCTGCGCCGTTGCCGTTTTCCAAAGCAGTCTTTGCTTCTGCGTATGCATCATATTTCTGCAGCGCGATATCGGGATAATTCTTTTCAAGATAGGTTTCCGCGGTAGTGCCGGAAATAACGATCACTGCATCCTCCGTACCAATATCGTCCAGACTGGAGATCACTGCATCTTCAGGGGAAACAACTCCCAGCGCCACATTCATGTAAGGCAGCGCGAAATCTACTTCCTGCGCGCGTTCTTCAGTTACCGTAAAGTTTGCCAGGATGATATCGACTTTGCCGGTCTGGAGATACTCAATACGATTGGCAGCTTCCGTGGATACATAATTTACTTTGACTCCGAGATCTTCTCCGATACGGTTGGCAAAATAAACATCATAGCCTTGGTATTCACCGTTTTCATCCACATAGCCGAAGGGGCTTTTGTCAGAAAATACGCCAATGTTGATCGTGCCGCTTGCTATGATCTCATCTACGGTTCTGTAACCCGCATCCGGATTTCCTGCGGCATTGCTGCCTGCGGACTGATCTGAAGCGCAGCCTGTCAGTACCGATATCAAAAGTGTAAGTATCAGGGTGACGATTCCTAATCGTTTAAATAATGTTTTTTTCATAATATATTCCCTCTTCTTTCTTTCATATTTATTTTATTTAGAATGTAATGATTTGCTTCAAAATTTGAGCATAAAAAAACGGGATTCTTTTAAGCTCCCGGACAAATGGCTATATGGCGTTTCATGGAAAATATCACGTGTCGGCGCAACACAAGAAAGATGTATGCACCTGGCCATATAAATATGCCCGGGAGGATAACATTCGACAACAACACATGATAGCAGTAGTATGATTTGTTCCGTACATAGCATTTTCTCCTTTCCTTTAAGGATTGCTCAAATTCGATAAGCATATAATACACACATTTGCCTACTGTGTCAATAGGTAAAATAAAAATTTTAAAATTATTTTTCTTTCTCGTTGATTTATCCTATTACCATGCGGTAAAATAGGAGAAAGACAGGGGGTGCCGGTATGATTTCAACAAAGGGTCGATATGCTATTCGGTTTATGATGGATCTGGCGGAACAATCGCAGGATAAGACTGTTCCATTGGAGGAAACCGCCGCAAGGCAGGATATTTCCAAAAAATATCTGGAAATGATCGTGAAAATCCTTGTAAAAGGAAAACTTGTAAAAGGGATCAGCGGAAAAGGCGGCGGATACCGTCTGACGCGTAAGCCGGAAGAATATACCGTAGGCGAGATCCTTGAGCTGACGGAAGGAACGCTGGCTGTAGTTGCATGTCTTAATGAAGACGCGGAACAGTGTCCGAGGGAAGCTTTTTGCAAGACATTACCCATGTGGAGAAAATTTGATCATCTCATGCGTGATTATTTCTTCCATATAACAATAGCGGATCTTATAAACGGAAAGGTCTGAAGGAAAATACGATGGAAATCAGAATGGATCTTAGACAGTATAAAGGTATGCATTGCCTGCTTTTCCGATACGGTCGATAAGTTTCAGATCATAAAGGATGTTTAATAAGGTACTAGCAGTCTGTGCGGGTATTTTGCAGAGTGCAGAAACATCCTTGGATGTAAATGTTTCCGGCAGATCATCCGGCAGAAAACGCAGGAAATCTTCCTGAGTGTCAATCCGCCATTCTGCTACCGGTGACGTCGGTATCTTATCTGTTTTGGTAGAACCCTTTTTTTTATCTTTTGACCAGCCGTCCAGAATACGGTATTCTTCCATATCAAGAAAAATCAAGATAAAATGAAGATGCTCATTGGAAAGGTATGGTTTGATCTTATATAATTCCGGTATAATATTATATATTTTTCCTTTTTTCGGGCATTTTCTCGGAGGGCGGATCTCTCCCGTCTCGGGATCGACCCAGCGAAGATATTTGATATGGGGAATGGGATAAACGATCGTTACTTCATATTCTTGTAAAAAATAATCCAGCTTTGCGCGCATCGTATGAAAATGCCGTGTCTGGATCTCTATGATCTCGCCTTCCTTGCAGATATCCGCTACAAAATTACCGATCCTGATCTCGTGATATCTTTCTTCCGGAGCATAATAATATTTTAAGACGGCATGAACCGTCTTTTCTCCCAACGTTCCGATCCCGTTAAGCCCCTGCTGCCTGCCGATGATCTTATCACATGCTTCTTTAAATAGTATTTCATCCATAGAGATCCATATTTCCCCTAATCAGTTTTTTTTAACGCTTTTTGGAACTCAACTAACATGTTCTCAACCGTTTCTTCCGATCCATCTTCAGATTCATTGAGATGCCAGTTCATAACTTTCAAATATGGTCTTGTCCACCCTTCGTATAGTTGAATAGCTAAGGCAGCAATGATGCCATAGGCATCCTCTTCATTTTCTCTGTTGATAAAAATAAGTTCCCTGCTGTTTGAAGACACGTCGCGCAGCGCCCGTTCTTTTGCAAAATGCCTGCGTATGATTTCATATGTTTCATTTGGATCATAATTGTCAGATCTTAACTTTTCCTCATCCAGCTCAATCACGATTTTATAATCATAATTTTCCATAGGATTTTCCTCTGTCATTCCGCGTTTATTTTCTATAATATATCAATTTTTTAGCTAATACAAGCTGTCGGTAGAAATTCATTTTTGCGCATCCGGAAAGAAGAACATTTGAAATATATGATATATTTGGTGCTAAAATAATGGAAACTTCAACAAACAAAATAGTGTTTGACGAAGATGTCAAAACCATATAAAATGAAATTGCTAAAAAAGGCATTTTGGGTATTCTTTCACACTAGTTAGTATTATTTCATCAGAATTTAAGAGCCGTCTGATTGATTATGATAAAGAAAAAGAAATTTAATAATGCTTGGAGAGCAGCAGTTGTCTATGGGGAATCTATCAGTTGCGAAGGAAATCCATTATTGGCGTTGGACAAAAGCTCAACATGATAGGAGCTGATCGACATGAAGAATGTGCACTTGACTATCCGTTTCCGTTTCAAAAACTACAACGTGATGGAGCGAAAAAAAAGCAAGAGAGCAAATGCACCAGCTTTTCAGAAGTTTTATAATAAGTAGGAATGGGGGATTTATGTTGTGTATCGCCAAATAATTAATATTAAAAAGGATACACCTGCTGATGTTTTGGAGAAATTGGCAGCAATAGCAGAGCAGGAGTTTAACAACAGAGCTGGGAAGCTTCGTAATGTCAGTAAGAAACCATATCAGTTTATTTTTGAGGGTGAAGAAGAAGCGTATGGATGTTTGAGTCTTGGTATGTTTGAATTATGGGATAAAAAAGATTTTGTTGCTTATGTACAGGATTGGCAGTGGATTGATGAGGAACCGGACGAAAGTTATGATGTGGTCAAGGAATTATCAATTCCGGTGCGGTGAGTTAGGAGAAAAGAAGCCAAAGGTTTCTCCTCTGTCATTCCATGTTTATTTTCTATAATATATCAATTTTTTAGGCTTTTACAAGCTGTCGGTAGAAATTCATTTTTGTACATCCGTTAAGAAGAACATTTGAAATATTTAATGTATGAGGGTTGATATTTTTTGAATTTTGGCTATTATAATATTGAATATTAAATTAGCCGAAAAATACACTGAAACAACTAAAGTACCAGTATAGAATAAAAATCATTGACCTTTGTGTAATTAGTGTGTATAATTTTAATGCGGGGAGGAATACTATTGAAACAAAGAGACTTGATTAAAAAGCTTGAAGATGCGGGATTTGTATTTGAAAGACATGGCGGAAATCACGATATATATAGAAGAGGTAATGATATAGAAAAAATTCCAAGACATAAAGAAGTGAATGAAAATTTAGCGAAAATGATTCTTAGAAAATGGAAACTATTATAAGGGAGCGAGTTATATGAAACAGGTTTATCCAACTTTTATATTAAATACAAATGACGGTTCAGAACACCCTTTTTTGGTATGTGTTCCTGATATGGATATCTTAACAGAAGGTGATTCTTTTGCAGATGCTATTGAAATGGCAAGAGATGCTATTGGATTAGCAGGGATTTCAATGGAAGATAATAAACAAGAACTTCCCGTACCGTCGGATCAAATGGCTGCAATTAAAAAAGTCAAACAGGATATAGAAGATATTGATTTTTCTAAAGGTATTTTGACCTATGTAGATGTTGACTTTTCAGAATATAGGAAAAAAATGGATACAAAGACGGTTAGGAGAAATGTTGCTCTTCCAAGCTGGCTGAATTATGAGGCAGAACATTCCGGCATCAATGTTTCAAGGGTTCTACAAGAGGCACTGATGGAAGTTTTAAATGTAAAGAAAAATATTTAAAGAAATAAAACTAAACATAGGAGGTGCTTTATGAAGTGGTTAAAAAGATTGGGAATAACGGTTTTGTTTTTGCCGGCGGTCTTATTAGTGATTTGGGGGCTGTATGAAGTTTTTGGCATGTGCGTAAATCATATGGCAACCGAAGAACAAACCAAGACATTACAAACGAATTTGGAAACTGAAATTTCTGATATTGAAATCGTAAGTGTTTATTCGGAAACAGGAAATACATCAGGAACCGGAAACCATGTTGACTGCCTGTCTTCTATTATTTTTTCAACAGAAATGCAAAAAAATGAAATAGAAGATCGGATGTCGAAATATTATGTGTTTGATGAATGGAATTGCTATTTGAATAATACGGATGATGGCAATTATACGATTTATATCAATACATCTGCTCCGTTTGTGGATAATCTGGAAGGACATTAATAACATCTGTTGAAATATATGTGTCAGCAATTTGCTGGGATATGAGAGGTTCAAACCCCATATTTCAACGGATGTTTTTTTTATGTCTTAATGTAAAACTACTGCGGTAGTGTATTGACAAAGGAAAAACATCATGCTAACATAAAATACACTACTACAGTAGTGCGAAAGGAGAAGCGTTATGGAAGTAAAACTTTTCGATTCGGAATTAAAAGTAATGGATGTTCTTTGGAGGGAAGGCGATGCGACGGCAAAGCATATTTCCGATGTATTGAAAGAGGAAGTCGGATGGAATATGAACACTACATATACCCTGATCAAAAGGTGCATAAAAAAGGGCGCGATCGAACGCAGGGAACCTAATTTTATGTGTCATGCCCTGATTCCAAAGGAGACTGTGCAGGAAGCGGAGACGAATGAACTGATCAATAAGATATACGACGGTTCGGCTGACAAGTTATTTGCCGCGCTGCTCGGACGCAAGAAGCTGACGGCGGAACAGATCGATAAATTAAGGCAGATCGTCGGAGAATTGGAATAGATCAGATCAAGATATAAGAGGTTTTATCAGTAGTTTGTTGGGAAAATACGGAGGATAGATATGAGTCTTTTGCAAATGAGTTTTTCCGGAGCGGTGATGATCATAGCGATATTGCTTATTCGGATGGCGGCAATTAATAAGCTGCCTAAAATAGTATTTGTGGTGCTTTGGGAAATAGCCTTCTTGCGGCTGCTGATCCCGATCTCCATTCCTTCCGTGTTCAGCGCGTATTCTATGGTGAGAGAAAATCAGCTTACGCAGGGAGTCTTTACGGAGGGCGCGGTCAGCTACCTGATCCCCGAAGCGCAGGAGGTACAGTTTGCAGTACCTACCTTAATTCCCGAAGCACAGACCGCGGTATCCGCATTGAACCCTGAAGCACAGGGGGCACAGTCTGCGGTATCCCCTCTGAACCTCGAAGCGCAGACCGCGGTTCCGGCGGCAGCTTCCCTTCCGTTCTGGATGATCTTATGGGCAGCGGGGATGGCGATATGCGTTCTTTTCTTCTTGATAACATATCTTAGATGTTATCGGGAATTTCGGATGTCTCTGCCTGTCAGCAACGCATTTGCGGAAGGATGGCTGAAAGAGCATCAGATAAGACGCGGTATCAGGATCAGACAGTCCGACCGTATCTCCTCGCCGTTGACTTACGGCATCTTCCATCCGGTGATCCTGATGCCGAAGACGACGGACTGGGAAGATACCCAGCGGTTACAATACGTTTTGCAACATGAGTATGTACATATCCGCAGATTTGACATGATTCGCAAGCTTGCGGCAGCGCTGGTATTATGTATCCACTGGTTCAATCCGGCAGTCTGGCTTATGTATCTGGTATATAACAGGGATATCGAATTATCCTGTGATGAAAGCGTGGTACGGAAATTCGGGGAAGCGTCGAAACCATTGTATGCAAAAGCGCTGATCGCAATGGAAGAAAAGCGGAACAGCTTACAGCCATTGAGCAACAGTTTCAGCAAAAATGCCATAGAGGAAAGGATCAAGGCGGTAATGAAAACAAAAAAGGTCACAATATGGGCTGCAATCATAAGCATGACGGTGATCGCTGTTATTATTGTGGTATTTGCCACTTCCGCCAGCATAGCGGGACGTGACGAACAAGGAAACACGAACTTAGCCGGAGAAGATATGACACCATCTGCCAATAATGCAGACAATAATGATCAAACCGGAGAGGAATCTGTAACATCTTCCAATTCTGCCGATAATACAGATAGTTATGTGCCGGATGAAGAATGGGAAGCGGTAACAGGAGAGGATGTCATAGCATTTTTTGATACCATTACAGAAGATATGCTGGATGCCTGTGATGAATACCCTTCAGTTGAATCCTATTGGACAGATCCAATTGTTTTATTAGATAGTTGGGGATTATATGGAATCCGTGCAAATGGGCAGGAAGCCATGCTTATTTATAGTGCAGATGGGGAAAAAATATTGATAGAACATCCATTCGGCAACTTATATCAAGAAAGACCTAATTTACATATAGGTGACATTGACAATGATGCGATGTATGAAATGACTATCAGTCTTAGAACGATTACTGGTAATATAAAAAGATATGATATGATTGTTTGTGACTATACTAATAATACATGGAATGTTTATGAATATGATGATTATTTAAAGGATATTGAAGAAGCAATTGGGTGGCAGTATGACGAACAGAAAAACAGCATATTGTTTATGAATAATGAGGGTATTATTCTGACCGAAAATAAGCTGCCTGAATGGGCGGAGGAATATCCTTTTGCGGGAAACGTCAATTTTAATAATTGGTTTAGTTTTAATGCCATTTTGATGAAACTCCAAGTAGAGCCCCAGATAGAAATGGAACGATCTCTTCCGTATATGCCAATAGAAATTGTATTTCAAGTCAATTTTGATAACGGAGATTTTTCTCTTGAGAGCTATTATATTCAGGATATCCAGAATGCGTCACGTGATCCGGAAACCACGGTAGAGCCAATAGGAACAGAATATACAGGAGAAATTGATGGAATCAATCTGTCGGAATATGTAGAAAAATATGTCACGCTGACAGATGATACAGAGATTGAAAGATGGGAAATGTTGAACCATAACGGGGAAAATATATTAAGAATACGAGTAGGATACAATCAAGAGGATCTACGCGGAACGATTCAGGGACATAAAGAAGATTATTTTATCTTTTTAGATGGAAATGGAGAAGCCGGATATGTATTGCAGGTCGGGTATGAAGATAAGACGTTAGGATATGTCTGTGATTACAGCGCGCACTTTGAAGATGTAACATTTGATGGGAATGATGATCTTCTGATTTATCTGGGAGACGGACGTTATTCACCGCACTATTGCGCTTTTATATATGAGAACGGGCAATACAGGTATGAAAAATCATTTGAAGAAATTCCCTATTATGAGTTAGATATGGAAAATCAAGTTATTAGGGCTAATGATGGATTAAGTGCTACTGAAGAGGTGGATTATATTTTTGAATATAAGAACGGAGAATTTGTTCTTACGGAAGAAAACATTCATAGAAGGGCGGAATAGGTCAGCGTTGATAAATCAGATTTATTATGATATAATAAATCTGATTTTAGATTTTCATAAAAGGAGCTTGTATGCCATATATTAAACGTGAACTTGAACGCAAGTTTATAGAAATGAACAGTTTTTTTAAGGCTGTGTTGGTAACAGGAGCGCGGCAGGTCGGGAAAACAACTATGTTGAAACACCTTGCCGAGAAAACGGAGCGGACTTACGTCACATTGGACGATATTGCCATACGAGAACTTGCGCAGAGCGATCCTGCTTTGTTTTTTCAGACGTTTAAGCCGCCGATACTGATAGACGAGGTTCAACATGCGCCACAGCTGTTTGAACGTATAAAACTGCTATGTGATCAGACCGAAGATACGGGACTATTCTGGCTTACGGGATCGCAGCATTTCGGAATGATGAAGCATGTCCGTGAATCACTTGCCGGTAGAATTGGCATACTTGAACTGTACAGTCTTTCACAGCGGGAAAAGAAAGGGATATTGATGGATGAGCCGCTTGATTTTTCCTTTCAAAGTCTGCAATTTCGTCAAGAAAAAATTCCGAATACCGATGTTACTCAAATATTCGATCATATCTGGCGTGGCGGTATGCCGAAGGTGATGAGCGCTAACGAGGAAATTCGGCAGGAATATTTTAATTCCTATGTTGATACCTACTTGATGAGAGATATCGTCGAGGTCGGCGGAATCACGGATTCCTCAAAATTTATGAAGCTGCTGAAAGCATGCGCCGCCTTGACCGCGGAACAAGTGAATTATAAGACCTTAGCCGATGCTGCTGATATTTCCGAGCCAACCGCTAAGGATTGGGTCAGATTGCTGGAGGGACTTGGGATAGTGTATCTGCTTTGTCCGTATTCCAACAACGGGCTGAAACGTCTTGTGAAAACTCCGAAACTATATTTTTGTGACACGGGATTGTGCAGCTTTTTATCAATGTGGCTTACGCGGGATACGTTAATGAACGGAGCTGCAAGCGGTCATTTTTTCGAAAATTATGTTGTCATTGAACTTTTGAAAAATTACGCTTATGCAAAGTCGAAAGCCAATCTGTATTATTATCGTGATTCCAACGCAAAGGAAATTGATGTATTTATTGAATTAAATGGATCTGTACACCCGTTGGAGATAAAAAAATCTGCTTCGCCGAATCGTAAGGAAGTAAACAAATACTCACTGCTTGACAAGGCATCCATTCCTCGCGGCAATGGTGGAATAGTGTGTATGTGTGAGGATCTGCTGCCTATTGACGAGAAAAATTCGTTTATTCCAAGCAGACTTATTTGAGTCGCGGCAAATCTGATTAAAAACATAACTTTAATTTTTAGATAAAGGAGAACGTTTATGAGTGAAAGAAAAGACAGCGGTCATATCCGAAGCACGGGCAATTTTTTATTCTGTCTGGTAATATCATTGGCGCTGAATCTGCAGGGGTTGATCCCCGCGGCGATTGCCCTGATCTTATATCTATGGCTTGGATTTCCGCCATTATGGATTTTTTTCACTTTGGCAGGCATATGGTTTTTTATCATATTGATACAGTTGTTGGTTATCCGGTGGGCGGCATCCAGACCGTCGATTCCGCCGGCGAGCAATAAAAATCCATACTCCTCCAAAGGATATGTACCGGGCGGCAGTCAAAATTCATCTTCTTTCGCTGAGAATCAATCGGATGAAAAACAGAATCTTTCAGAAAAAGAATGATTGTTTCAACGATAACTTCCTTTATCATTGGAAAATAATTACTTTAGCAAATATTTTACAAAAGAATAGTTGAGGAAAAGATCAATTTATGTCATAATAGACATGAGCGATTGTAAAAATATACAGTTATCTTTTAAATTAAGAACCGAAAAAAGTGATCTGTAACATATAATGATGTAAGATACAGTTGCTTAAAATAAAAATAAAAAAGGGAAAGGAGTAAGAAATATGGGTTTGATTAAAGCCGTAGGCGGCATAGTCGGCGCTGCTGGTGGCGCTGTTGGCGGTGCGCTTGCCGATCAATGGAAAGAGTTCTTTTATTGTGATGCAATTGATAAGGGCACTCTTGTAGTAAAGGGACAGAAAAGAACAACCAGCCGTACCGTCAATACGAAAGGAAATGATAATATTATTTCCAGCGGTTCTGCAATTGCGGTTGCAGACGGACAATGTATGATCATTGTAGAACAGGGAAGGGTTGTGGAGGTTTGTGCAGAGCCCGGAGAATTTATATTTGATTCTTCTACAGAGCCCAGTATCTTTGCGGGAAATCTTGGAGCACAGCTTGCAAATTCTTTTAAAACAGTGGGAAGACGTATTGCTTTTGGCGGCGATACAGGAAAGGATCAGAGAGTCTATTACTTTAATACGAAAGAGATCCCGGATAATATGTTTGGTACTTCTTCTCCGATCCCGTTCCGTATTGTTGATAATAATATCGGACTTGATCTGGATGCTGAGATCCGTTGTAATGGTGTATACTCTTATAAACTTACAGATCCGATCCTGTTCTATACAAATGTCTGCGGTAATGTAGAAGAAGCATATACGCGCGCACAGATCGATAAGCAGTTAAGGACGGAATTTGTCAGCGCGCTGGCGCCTGCATTTGGCGAGATCTCCAAACTGCAGATCCGTCCCAGCGACATTCCGTCGCATACGGAAAAGCTTTGTGAGCTGATGAATAAAGCATTGACAGAGAAGTGGGCGGAGCTTCGTGGTATCACCGTTGTATCGGTAGCGATGAATCCGATCACGCTTCCGGACGAACTCGCACAGCAGATCAGAACGATCCAGATGACGGCTGTCAACAGAAACGCAAACATGGCAGCAGCTACTCTGGTTGGCGCACAGGCAGACGCTATGCCTGCAGCGGCAAGCAACGAAGGCAATGGCGGCGCTGTTATGGGTCTGATGGGTATGAATATGGCGCAGAACGCAGGCGGTATGAATGCGGCTAGTTTATTCCAGATGGGCCAGCAGCAGCAGGGAGCGGCACAGGGCGGCATGCA
>DLOQ01000012.1 GCA_002479655.1 Lachnospiraceae bacterium UBA7480 | reverse complement strand
TTTTGGGACACCCTCTTTATTTCTATATTTCACACAGCTTTTATCCTCCTCCATTACCTTTGTTGTTGCAATCGCATTTATGTTATATTACAGCGTCACCTTGACACTCGTTGCATGTGCGGTACTTTCGGCGATTCTCTTCTCTGTAAGACACATCGGCGGCAGGTCAGCAAAGTATTTCCTACGGCAGCAAATGGCGATCGGTGTGCTGAATGGGTATGTGGAAGAGATGACCGAGGGGCAGAAAGTCATCAAAACTTTTTGCCATGAGGAAAAGGCAAAAGCACAGTTCAAGACGCTGAATGACAATCTGAATGAGGTTAGTCAGCAGGCCAGCACTTATGCCTTTATCATGGGCCCTATCAACGGTAATTTGAGTTATCTTCAATATGTCCTCGTGGCCGTAGTGGGAACGCTTGTGATCCTTTTCGGCAGTGACAACGGCCTGCTGTCAGTATATTGCGGGGTACACGGAGGCGGAGTCGCCGTTGCTGCCGGTATGCTGGTTTCTTTTCTTGCGTATTCAAGGCAGCTGAACGGTCCAGTACAGCAGGTTTCGCAGCAATTTAATGCAATCGTGGTCGCACTTGCCGGAGCGGAGCGTATTTTTGAAATGATGGATGTTTGTCCGGAAGATAAGGGCGGAAAGATTACCTTGACATACAGCAAAGATCAGCCAGACAAATGGGCGTGGAAAAAGCCGTTAGCAGACGGCAGCTTTGAGTATATCCCACTGAAGGGCGATATCCGCTTTGACGATGTGATGTTTGGATATACGGATGACAAAGTAATTTTGAAACACATCAGCCTGTATGCAAAACCGGGTCAAAAAATAGCGTTTGTAGGCTCCACCGGCGCCGGAAAAACAACGATCACCAATCTGATCAACCGCTTCTATGACATACAGGCCGGCGTTATCACATATGATGGCCTCAACATTAAGGACATTCATAAAGATGACTTGCGCCGTTCCTTGGGCATAGTTCTGCAAGATACCCATCTGTTTACAGGGACAGTCATGGATAATATCCGCTACGGCAGATTGAATGCATCGGACGAAGAATGTATCGAGGCAGCAAGGCTCGCCAATGCGGATTCATTCATTACTCATTTGCCTGACGGGTACCATACAATGATCAGCAGCGACGGGTCAAATCTTTCTCAGGGACAAAGACAGCTCATTGCGATTGCCCGCGCCATGGTTTCCAATTGTCCTGTATTGATTCTGGATGAAGCCACTTCTTCCATTGACACCCGCACTGAAAAATTAATTGAGCAAGGTATGGATAAGCTGATGGAAGGAAAAACGGTATTTGTCATTGCACACAGACTTTCCACGGTAAGGAACAGTCAGGCTATTATGGTGTTGGAACATGGAGAAATTATCGAGCGTGGCAGCCATGAACAACTGCTTGTACAAAAAGGGAAATATTATCAGCTTTATACCGGCGCGTTTGAATTGGAATAAGACTTATGGATTTCATTCAGATTCATTTCTTTTGCAATTTCTGCAATTGCGATTGTATTCTGGAAGTTCAATCATTCTTATCATTCAAATGCATTTTATGAGGTATAAAACCTAAAATAAATTTCCACCGTGCTTTACCTATAATGTAAAAGAAGCCAATTACAGAAAATACTAACGCCCCAATGAAATTAACAAACAGATCTTTCATTGTATCAATCAGCCCAATGTCAAGATACCCTTTCAGCTCCAAATGCTTACCATTTACTATAACATCTTGAATATCATTTATCGCAACCACATGATTAGAAGATGTCGTATCCAAAGCTACCGTATAAATGGATTGAACAACCGTATCTTTCTGCATATCTGTGTGGAAAACCCAGTCCATGCCAAATTCAAAAAATTCCCATAGTACACCTATCGTCATTGAAAAACAAAATGCCATCAGCACTTGAAAAAAGGGAGATAACGAAAAAACAATCCGCTCATTGTCATTTAGCAGCATGACCAGTGAAAAACCTACGGCTGCCGCCAAAAAACCGTTGATCGTATGAAGTATGACATCCCATCCCGGTATAATAATATAAAAAGCGTTTACTTCTCCTAAAATAGCACCAGCAAAAATAAAGCAAAGCACAGTAATTTCCAATGGCTGCGGTAACTCAACAGGTAAATTCATCTGAACCCACCTGGGCAGATAAAATAAAAGCAATGATAAAACACATAAAAAAGTCCCTTCGTAATTATGTAAAATTATCTGCCGAACCATTATTAAGATCACTAACAGACGCAGCACAGAAAAAACCATAAATGAGATCCTGTGTTTACGCAGAACAGTCCTTACTTTTTTCATGTCACACAATCCTTGTCATCGGGAGATCATTATTAACTCCCTTTGACATCTAAAATTTTCAAGCCAAAAGGCATCATATCAATTTACTCCGTTTTTCGCAATACGTAACCTGTTACTTATTGTATGCGAAGAAAAAGATTTTGTCAAGACTTCCAAGTGAAAAAACTGCGAGTAACAAACTGCGTTGAAAAATGGGAGTACATTTGCTATACTGAAACGAAGCGATGAAGAATGTTCATAAAAGAAAGGTGTGGCTATATGGGAAATGGCAGCAAGTCCATGAGAGTATTACAGACAAAGAATCTGCTTGCGTCCAAACTCATGGAACTGTTAGGAAGCAGGTCTCTTAAGAAATATAACCGCTATTACATTTTCCATTTGAGAATCCTCCTGTTAAACTTAATTTGATCCTTTTGCACATATCCTAATTTACAGTGTATTTTTTTCAGTTCTATATTCAATTTACAAATCCTGAAAAGTGTCTATTTCTGAACATTTTCAGGTAACCGATTATGTATTTGCATAAAAAAAGAGACATCGCGTCAGAATGATTTCCTTAACGCAATGCCTGGAAATATCGTTTTCTCCGTTTATTAGGCTATTCCAAATTGATATTTTTTATAATCATATCCGCCAACCGCATCAGGTCTTCTTTTTGATCCTCCGTAAA
>DLOQ01000173.1:14705-27992 GCA_002479655.1 Lachnospiraceae bacterium UBA7480 | reverse complement strand
GTGTTCCCTTTGAAGTAAATATATACTGAAATCTGATTACCTTGCCCCTTGGCAAAACATTATAAAATAACATGGACTGTATTAGTAAGTCACCATAAGGTGAATTTGAAAGTTCGGTTCAGTGCATACAAGCACAAAGAGAAGGGAAACTTGTGAAACGCTATGGCAATCTATATGAAAAGATTTGTTCAATGGAAAACCTTGAACTTGCGTACAACAATGCAAAGAAAGGAAAGGGATGGTATAGGGAAGTTCAGCAGATAGCGAAAAGACCATATTACTATTTGGCAGCGTTGCAATGGATGCTGAAAAATCACAAATACCATACTTCTGAATATGGGACATTTACAAAGAAAGAGGGAAAGAAGGAGAGGGAAATTTACAAGCTGCCTTTCTTTCCTGACAGAATATGTCAGTGGGCGGTGTTACAGGTCATTGAACCGCAACTGTTGGCATATTTCACAGATGATACATATTCAGCGATACCAAACAAGGGTATTCATGCAGCGTTCAAAAAATTGAGGAAAGCAGCAAACGAACACCCGGAAGAAATGACCTATTGCTTGAAGATAGACTGCAAAAAGTTCTATCCTTCCATTGACCATGACATATTAAAGCAGAAATACAGACGAAAATACAAAGACCCTGAACTGCTTGCCCTGATAGATGAAATAATTGATTCAATCAGCACTTGTCCGGCAACAGAAGAAAACATTGACTTTTATACTGCACAGGGTAAAGAAATCAGGATTGTCAGTTATGATGACCCTGAAAAACAATTCATTGAAGGTATCGGCATCCCTATCGGAAATTACTTTTCACAGTATGATGGGAACTTTTACCTTGCACAGTTTGACCACTGGATGAAAGAGGTCAAGCACATAAAACATTATTACAGGTACATGGATGATATGTGTATCTTTGCAAGCACAAAAGAAGAACTGCAAAGGTTGCTTGTTGAAATTATGGAGTATTTACAGGCAAATTTGAATTTAAGGTTGAAAGGAAACTATCAGATTTTCCCTTCCTTTGTCCGGGGTATTGATTTTGTCGGTTACAGGGTATTCAAAGATTATACCCTTTTGAGAAAGTCCACTTGTCAGGAGTTCAAACGGAAAATGACAGCCATCAGGAAGAAGGTGGAAAACGGTCAGGAAATGAACTATTCAGAATGGTGTTCAATCAATTCATACAAAGGTTGGTTAAAACATTGTGATAGTGACCGACTAACTGAAAAATACATTGAACCAATTCAGCCATATGCTGATAGGTATTATAAAAACCATATCAAAAAGAAAGGCGGTAAAAAGCATGAAACAGTACGGAACAGTACGAAGCACAAAGCAGCCTGAACCAAAAGTTATTGATGAATTTTCGGTTTGGGTTGCGGAAAACATCACCCCTGTATCTGAACCGGGGACGGATGAACAGCCGGGGTTTGAAGGGTATGAATACACCTTGACCCAGTATGACAAGGATGAATATATCGGCATGATTGACGAAAAGAATGCATCCTTGGAAGCAGAAGTCACCAGTACACAGCTTGCATTGTGTGAAGTCTATGAATTGTTGGGTTAAAAGAAAGGGGTGAATGAAGATGGCAGCGGTTTATGCAAATTTGATTATCAAAGGGCAGAAACAGATTGATGAAGTGCCGGAAAAAATCAGGGAAGAAGTCAGGCAGATTTTAATTGACCGGGGACACCCTGAACTGACAGAAGGTGAAAGCTGATGTTGTGTCAGTTCTTCATAAAAATCTTATTCAGGAAGGAAGTGAATGAAATGGCAGTTGTTTATGCAACCCTTATCATTAAGGGTAAGAAGTCCTTTGAGGATGTCCCGGACAGAATCAAGGAACAGGTCAAGGCAATTTTGGTTGACCTTGATTGTGGCGATTTGGCACAGTAAGGAACACAGACAAGGAAATTATCAACAGCACAAATAAAACCCCTATATGACCGTTATATGAGGTCAGAAAGGGGTTATTTTTGTGCAGAAAGAAGGTGGAAAGATGAAGCAAGGTTTTTGTTCAGTATTAGGTTTAATTGGTTCAGCCATTGCAACAGCTTTTGGGGGTTGGGATGCCGGACTGACAACATTAGTGATTTTCATGGCAGTTGATTATGCATCAGGTTTGATTGTTGCGGGGGTATTCCATACAAGCAATAAGACGAATACTGGGGCATTGGAATCAAAAGCGGGTTGGAAGGGTCTTTGCAGAAAGTGCATGACATTACTTTTTGTGCTGATTGCATACCGCCTTGATTTGGTAATAGGTACAAGTTACATCAGGGATGCAGTCATTATTGCCTTTATTGCAAATGAGTTGATTTCACTGGTGGAAAATGCGGGTCTGATGGGTGTACCGCTTCCAACAGTAATCATCAAGGCGATTGACATTTTGCAGAAAAAGACGGAAAAGGAAGGTGAAGATGATGGGAATTAAGATTTGCCTTGATGCGGGGCATTATGGAAAATATAACCGCTCCC
The DNA here is from genome assembly GCA_002479655.1 of Lachnospiraceae bacterium UBA7480. Lineage (GTDB taxonomy): Bacteria > Bacillota > Clostridia > Lachnospirales > Lachnospiraceae > NK4A136. The sequence continues at coordinate 25,502 of DLOQ01000173.1, read as the reverse complement.
CCGCAGTCCCGGAATATTATGAAAGTGACATGGTTTGGAAGCTGCATTTGTTGCAGAAGCAGTATTTGGAAGAATATGAGGGTGTGACGGTCATCACCACAAGACAGAATCAGGCAACGGATAAAGCACTTTATGACAGGGGTGCTTGCTCCAAGGGGTGTGACCTGTTCATTTCAGACCATTCAAACGCAGTCGGCAGCGGGGTCAATGATTCTGTTGATTATGTGGCAATCTACCACTTGACGGATGACACCACAACACAGGTTGATGACATTTCAAAGGTAATTGCCGGGAAACTTGCCCCGGTGATTGCTGATGTGATGGGTGCTTCACAGGGCGGGCGAATTGTCACAAGGAAATCAGACAATGACCGCAATGGTGATGGTATGATGAATGATAACTATTATGGTGTTCTGCATGGTGCAAGAATGGTCAACACCCCCGGCATGATTCTTGAACATAGTTTTCACACCAACACCAAAATGACCCGGTGGTTACTGGATGACAGCAACCTTGCAAAACTGGCAAGGGCAGAAGTTGAAGTATTGGCAGCACACTTTGGATTGAAGAAAAAGGGTGCTGCATCCGCTGACACCACAGGCACACAGGCAACCGCCTTGAAAGACCTGTCTGAAAAGGATGTGATTGCAAAGGTTGGTACATTGTTCACAGCAGACCAAAAGCAGTCAGGAATCCTTGCATCCGTTTCCCTTGCACAGTTCATACTTGAAAGCGGATGGGGAAAGTCCGAACTTGCACAAAATGCAAATAACTGTTTCGGTATGAAGTGCAGCCTGTCAGAGAATACTTGGGGCAATTCTGCTTGGGATGGTTCAAGCAAGTACACCAAGGAAACCAAGGAACAGGGGAAGGATGACAGCTATGAAACCATCACTTGNNTATGAAACCATCACAGCCGATTTCAGGAAATACCCTGACATTGAACATTCCATTGCAGACCACAGTGCATATCTGATTGGTGCTATGAATGGTAGCAAGAAGCGGTATGAAGGACTTGCCGGGGAAACGAACTATAAAAAGGCGGTTCAGCTTATCAAGGATGGCGGTTATGCAACATCCCTGACCTATGTTGACAACCTTTGCAACATCATTGAAAAGTGGAATTTGACACAGTATGATGCAACTGGTACTGCTTCCAGTGGTCAGGCAGCAAACAACACGAATTTCCCGGATGTTCCCTTCACTGTTCAGGTCATTGTGGATGACTTGAATTTCAGGTCAAGTCCTGAAATGGGAAACAATATCAAAGGGCAGACCGGGAAAGGTGTATTCACAATCGTTGAAGTCAGGAATGGTTGGGGGAGATTGAAAAGTAATGCCGGATGGATTTACCTTGAAAACCCGGAATATTGCACCATTCAGGGAACTACACAGGTAAGTGCTGCACCCATTGCCTTTATACCTTACACTGTCAGGGTCAAGGTTGCTGACCTGAACATCAGGAAGGATGCAACCATTGATGCCCGGTCAGTTGGGTACACAGGCAAAGGCATTTTCACCATTGTGGAAGAAAAGAAAGGCAAGATTGCAAAGGATGGCACTGTTGGTCTTTGGGGTAGATTGAAAAGCAATGCGGGGTGGGTCTGCCTTGCGTTTGATACCTATACTGAAAAGGCTTGACAGTGTTACTAATTTGTTACTATTTGACACAATCTGACACAATCTAAGGCAATCTTGAAGGACTGAACTTTTCAGTAAAATCAGTGCTTTTCAGGGGTTTGAAATTGGTCAAATTTATGGTATAATGTAATAAGTGCAAAAAGTTGCAGCAGAGCTTTGACAAAGAAGGAATATTATGGAAGAACAGGAAAAATATACGGCGGGGCAGCTGCTCAAAAGATTTCTGCCTTATTATAAAAAATATCGGTGGATCGTAGCGTTGGATCTGTGCTGTGCCGGTCTGACTACGATCTGTGAGCTTGTATTGCCATTGATCATGCGTTATATTACCAATATGGGCATGAATGACCTGCAGTCTTTGACCGTAGAGCTGGTTCTGCAGCTGGGGATGCTCTATTTGATCCTGCGGGTGGTCGATCTGCTGGCTAATTTTTATATGGCGAATACGGGGCATGTGATGGGTACCCGTATTGAAACCGATATGCGCAGAGATGCTTATGAGCATTTGCAGATGTTGTCTGATACCTATTACAGCAATACAAAAGTGGGACAGATCATGGGCAGGATCACCAATGATCTGTTTGATGTGACGGAATTTTCCCATCATTGTCCGGAGGAGTTTTTTATTGCGGGAATCAAGGCGGTGGCTGCGTTTATCATATTGGGAAATATCAATCTATGGCTGACGCTGATTATTTTCCTGATCGTGCCGGTCATGGCTGTTGTATGTACGATCATCAATCTGCGTCTGCGGAATGCATTTCGGGAGCAGAGAGTCCGGATCGGAGAGTTGAATGCAAGGATTGAGGACAGCCTTCTTGGACAGAAAGTCGTCAAGGCATTTACCAACGAAGAAAAAGAAATGGAAAAATTTGAAAACGATAATCTTCAGTTTTTTCGGATCAAAAAGAAGACTTATTGGTATATGGCTTTTTTTCAGACGACAACAAGGGCGTTTGATGGTTTGATGTATTTGGTAGTGCTGGCGGCAGGGGGATTGTTTCTGATCTATGGACAGATAAAGCCGGCAGATCTGGTGGCATATGTGATGTATGTGTCAACGCTGATCGCAACGATACGGCGTATCATAGAATTTGCAGAGCAGTTTCAGCGTGGTATGACCGGTATTGAGAGATTTGTTGAGATCATGGACTCAGATATTGAGATTTTTGATGAACCGGACGCAGTGGAATGTGTTGCTCCGAAAGGAGAGATAGAGTTCAGGGATGTCAGCTTTGAATATCCGGATGATCATAATGTGGTATTCCGGAATCTGAATCTGATTATCCATGCCGGAGAGAAAATAGCAATTGTCGGACCTTCCGGCGGCGGAAAAACGACGCTATGCAATCTGATTCCGAGGTTTTATGATATTGACGGCGGCGAGATCTTTTTGGATGGTGTAAATATCAGGCATTACACGCTGAAAAGCCTTCGGAAAAATATCGGTATGGTGCAGCAGGACGTATATCTGTTTTCCGGAACCGTATATGAAAATATCGCATATGGACGGGAGGATGCCGGAAGGGAAGAAGTCATGGAAGCGGCGAAACGCGCCGGCGCGCATGAATTTATCATGGCGTTGAAGGACGGTTATGATACCTATGTCGGAGAGCGGGGTGTGAAGCTGTCCGGAGGACAGAAGCAGAGGATCAGCATTGCCAGAGTATTTCTGAAAAATCCGCCGATATTGATTTTGGATGAGGCTACTTCCGCGCTTGACAATGAAAGTGAATTTCAGGTGGCGAGATCACTGGCGGAATTGTCCAAAGGAAGGACGACGGTGACTATCGCCCATCGATTGTCCAGTATCCGCAATTCAGACAGGATACTGGTGCTGACGGAGGAAGGGATCGCGGAAGAGGGCAATCATGAAACGCTGCTGGCGAAGCAGGGAATCTATTATCACTTTTATCAGACGGCTAATGAATTGAAGTAATTATTATAAAACAATATCAGACGGCAAATGAGCTGAAGTAATTGCCATAAAACGATATCAGCCGATGGCTGCCTACGGTTATATAAGTATAAGAAAATGGCGGGAAAGGGGGTGTAGAAAGCATGACGGAGCAGGAAATAGCGGAACTTCGGGAGTTAAGAAACATGGATCAGCTTTTGAAAGATAAAATTAATATGATAGAAGCTGAAATCATGGATGTGGATATCAGGATGAATTATTTTAAATGTACCAGACACGGAAAAGGTTTGGGATTATTTATTTCGCTGATCTGCTTTGGGCTTTCTATCGCCGGACTGATCTCTTATCTGCTGTTATTTATGGATTCTTCAGGGAAAAATTTGAACGATTACGCTGCAGCCATCGCCTTTTCGGTAACTGCAACGATGATTCCGTTTCTTTTGATATTTGTGCTGGTCTTTGGATTGACCACGATGGTATTGTCATTGATCCTGATCATGGAATTGTTTCCCAGCAAGGGCGCATACCGTTCGGCAGTCAGATGGCGCAGGGTGAATATCCCGCATGAGAAAAAGATGTGTCTGCTGCGGCGGGAAGAACTGGAGCAATCGTTAGGGGAGTTAAAACGCGAGCGGTACGACCTACAGAGCCGGTTAGAGGAATTGAAAGAACTGGAGCGGAAGATGTTATGGGGATAAAATAGCATTGCCGGAAAATAATGACCTAAATGTCTGATAGCAAACAAACACTATATAAAAGGGTATTCTAGGGGCAGGTGTCGGATAGGCGGCATCCCTNNTTGTCCGTTTTTTAAAAGGTATTTGAGAAGAAATAATAAAAATTTTTTAATATGTATTTATGAAAATAATTTATACGCACATTTGGCAATGCCGCAGCGTTATACATTATGAGAGGAGGGTTCGCAATGGTGGAGGATTTGGACGATATTTACAAGCTTATATACCGGTATTGTTTTTATAAAGTCAGAAATTCCGCCATTGCCGAGGATATCACGCAGGAAGCCTTTCTCAAATATTTTGCGCGCAATAAAATATTAAAGCGTGGGGAAGATATGGCATATTTATACACAATTGCCAAACACCTCTGCATCGATTTTTTTCGGAAAAGGCGTGACGACGCTTTGACCGGTGATTATCCGCAGGAGGATTTCTGCGATAACAGCGACACGAAAATAGCCGTCAGGGACGCATTGGAAAGACTTGGAGAGCAGCATAAGGAGATACTTCTTTTGCGTTATCTTAGTGGTCTGTCAGCTAATGAAACGGCGGAAATTATGGAAATATCAAGATTTAAAGTATATCGTCTTGAGAAAGCCGCGCTTGCGGAGATGAAAAAATATCTGAAAGGGGCTTTAGGTTGAAAACCAAAGGCATGGAGGATTAAAATGAAGCTTAATTTAAAAAATGAGATCAGAACGGCTTTTGAGCCTCCGGAACCAAAGGGCAGAGCGGCCTTTCTCGCAGCATTACCCTATCCGAAACTGACATATCCCGAATTTGTTTTTTCGCAGATCGGCTATATACGAAAGCGGGTGTGGTTTGTTTCGGCAGCAGTTGTGTTTGCGGCAGTCAGAACCGTCTGTGCCATTCCGGAAGAAGCGAAGTTTCTTGTATGGTTGATTGCCGCGATCATTCCGTTTCTGGCGATGCTGACAACTGTGGAAATATCACGATCCGCGATATACGGTATGTCGGAATTGGAAGCAGGATGCAGGTTTTCTCTGCCGCAGGTCACGGGAGCGAGAATGATCATTCTGGGGATATGTAATTTTGCGGTTATTATTACGGTTTCGATATTGTTGGGAAATTATGTTCCATTTGGCGTTGCAAGGTCGGCGTTGTATATTTTTACCCCATATATTGTCGTGAGTGGGATCTCTTTTATGATTTTCAGCAAAGTAAAGGGACAGGAAGCGGCTTATCTGAGCGCTGCTGCGGCTTTGGCGGTCAGTCTTGCGGGAACCATTATACCCAACAGGGGTATTTATGAAAAACCGATGGTAAATCTCTATATCATGGCAGCCTGTCTTGGCGGAACGCTGATGGCAGCCGCGCAGATAAAAAAATTATTGGTTGAAAAGGACCGTTATTTATGGAATGAAAGATAGGGCGTGCAAAAAATATGATACGGAAAGGATAGTTATTTATGGAATTAAAGATTGACCGTGTGACAAAAAAATATGGAAGTAAGATAGCCTGTGACAGGATCTCGCTGACGCTGGAAAAGGGCGTTTATGGACTTCTTGGTGCCAATGGCGCGGGAAAAACAACGCTTATGAGGATGATATGCGGGATTTTAGATCCTTCATCAGGAAGTATTTCCTGTGACGGAACAGACGTTTCACAGGAAGAATATCGTGAACTTCTGGGTTATCTGCCACAGGATTTCGGATATTATCCGGAATTCACGGCACAGGATTTTATGCTGTATATCGCTGCGTTAAAAGGCATACCCAAAAGCAGGGCAAAGGTAAAAACGGCAGAGCTTCTGGAAATGGTATCGTTGAAAAACGAAGCGAAAAAGAAAATAAAGACTTTTTCAGGCGGAATGAAACAGCGTCTTGGGATTGCGCAGGCATTGTTAAATGATCCGAAGATACTGGTGCTGGATGAGCCAACCGCGGGACTTGATCCAAAGGAGAGGATCAAATTCCGCAACATTATCTCCCGAATGGGCGCGGACAGGATCATACTTTTATCTACACATATTGTTTCCGATATTGAACATATTGCCAATACGATACTGATAATGAAGGACGGACAGATGATCCATGAAGGTTCGCTGGAAGATATTATTGCGGTGATACGGGACAAGGTCTGGGAGTGCAGCGTCTCATGCAATGAAGCGGATGAATACGGCGCAAAATATCCCGTAATCAATACAAGAAACGAAGGAGACATGGTTTTTCTAAGGCTGGTAAGCGTTGAAAAGCCTTGCGAGGGCGCAGAGAATGTCGAAGCGTCGTTGGAGGATCTGTATCTGTATTATTTCAGCAAAGAGGAAGACTGAAACGCACAGACAGTATTTACGAAATAAAATTGATTCTTGGGAAGATTTTTATTTGAGCCGCCGAAGGCGGCAGAAGGAGATTGTATGAATATATTTTTTCAGCTTACAGGTTATGAATTAAAAAAGATCTTATGCAGAAAGCGCAGCGTTATCACGCTTCTGGTTGTTATCCTTTTAGGGATCTTCGGCCCTTTTGGGACGATTGTGGGAAATTGGTATTATACGGATGAAAACGGTGAGGAAATAGCGGTTTCCCGTTATGAGTATGAAATGATCGACCGCAGGAACGGAGAGGCGCTTTCGGGACGCGTGATCGATGCAGATCTTATTATGGAAGCTGTGGATGCATACAGGCAGCTGTCTTCAGACAAAGACTTTTATTATGATGAATTATTTACTTCGGAGACTCAAAATGCAAGAAGATATAGTGATATATACGAGATAGTCTGTCGGTGTATGAATCTGAAAAGTATCGGTGAATTTCAACAGCTTACCCGTGAACAGGCAGAACAGTTTGATCAGATACGAAGGGAAAACAATGAGTATAGGATTGAAAATCCGGATTTCAATATTAGTGAGAATGTTAAGGAATATTGGCGGGAGTGCATGGATAAATCCCCGAAGACGCTGACTTATGAGTACAGCGGCGGATATTATCGGTATGCTGCCGTTATGTATTCGACTGCATTTACTGTTGCAGCAGCAGTTGCAATCATGATTTCCGGGATTTTTTCCGATGAATATACAAGCGGAGCGGACAATCTGATCCTGTCGTCAAAGCATGGCAAAGGGCTTGTGATTGGCGCAAAGCTGCTGGCAGCGTTTGGAGTTGCTGAAGCCCTGATTCTTTTCCTGATCGCGGTCAGTTATATCGAAGTAATGGCTGTCTGGGGCATAAGCGGCGCGGATGCTGCGCTTATATTATTGGCGAATGGATTTGAGTATCCTATCACTATAGGGCAGAGCGCGCTGTTATACTCTATCTGTATGCTTGGAGGAATCCTGTTATATGCGGCGCTTACATCATTTTTTTCGGCAGCATTTAAAACGCCGTTCAATACGATCGTGGTAATGGCGATTATTTTGATCGTGCCTATGTTTATCGTCATACCGGACAGCGCGCCTCTCTGGGTGTTCCGGCTGGAACAACTGTTGCCCACGAATATGATGGCGTTCTGGGGAGCAATGGGTGAATTTCAGTATGAAATATTTGGCGTCGTTATCCCGCCGTATGTATTTCTTCCTGTCTTTGCCTTAATTGTTTCCTGCATCTGCGCCTGCCTTTCGTATCGGATCTTTAAGCGTCATCAGGTAGTGTAAGTGCATCGCCGGAAGCTTTGATTTAAACAGCGTTTCCTTAGGGAATAGATAAAGACCCCCATAAGCTGCGCTTGGCATACTTATGGAGGGCTTTTATCGTGCTTTCATTTATTTTGTGTAGTACAATCTCTGATTAGATTGCCTCATGGAACGTACGGGAGATAACATCTGCCTGCTGCTCCGGTGTCAACTTAATGAAGTTAACAGCATATCCGGATACACGGATCGTCAGCTGGGGATAATTCTCAGGATGCTTCTGAGCATCTAAAAGAGTTTCTCTGTTTAATACGTTGACATTCAGATGATGTCCGCCCTTTGTAGCGTATCCATCTAATAATGATACCAGGTTGTTTACCTGTGTTGCACTTGCTTCTGCCATGATTTTGATCCTCCTTATTTTTTTGAAATAGTCCTAATTAAATTACTGATAATCGTCTAATCCTTGGTGAAGTGTGGGAACACTGCATGCCAGTGGTGTTCTGGAACAGTCAGTGCAGCCCATAGTCTGAACATCTTTTTTAGCGTCTGCATTTGCTTCAACATCTACATTCACATGACCGACACCTTTAGAAAAACCATTGTCTAACTGTGCAACCATATCCTGTATCAGTTCTTCTTCGCTTTTTGTTGTGCCCATACTCAGAACCTCACTTTTTGGTTTGATATTATTACTTTATTTTTTGCTCAGGTCGATATCGATATCACCTGCAAATACCTGATCTTCCTTACCAAGAGCGCCCGGAATGATGGAGAAGGTATTGGAGATACCATCCTGTGCATCCTTAAACGGAAGCTTGGATACAGAAGCCAGAGAAGCTACCGCACCATGAGTGTCACGACCGTGCATCGGGTTAGCGCCCGGAGCGAACGGCTGTCCCTTCTTACGTCCATCAGGTGTGTTACCTGTTGCCTTACCGTAAGTTACGTTAGAAGTAATGGTAAGGATGGAAGTTGTAGGAATACCGTTTCTGTAGGTGTGATGTCTTCTGATCGCCGTCATGAATTTGTGAACGATGTCCTGTGCAATCATGTCAACGCGGTCATCATCATTACCATATTTCGGGAATTCACCGGTGGTCTCAAAGTCAACGATTACGCCGTCCTCGTCCCTGATCGGTTTAACAGTTGCATATTTGATTGCTGATAATGAGTCAGCCACGATGGAAAGACCTGCAACACCTGTTGCAAAGTAACGCTTAACATCTCTGTCATGAAGCGCCATCTCAGCTCTCTCATAGCAGTATTTATCATGCATATAGTGGATGATATTTAAGGTGTTGACATATACGTCTGCCTGCCACTCCATCATATCCATGAATTTTGCATATACGTCATCATAATCAAGTACGTCGCCGCTGACAGGACGATATTTAGGTCCAACCTGTTTCTTGGTAACTTCATCAATACCACCGTTCAAAGCGTACAGCAAACATTTAGCGAGGTTAGCACGAGCGCCGAAGAACTGCATTTCCTTACCAACAACCATGGAAGATACGCAGCATGCGATCGCATAATCATCACCGTGTGTTACTCTCATCAGATCGTCGTTCTCATACTGGATGGAAGAAGTCTTGATGGACATCTTAGCACAGAACTCTTTCCAAGGCTGAGGAAGTCTGGTTGACCAGAGAACCGTTAAGTTAGGCTCAGGTGAAGCGCCTAAGTTATTCAATGTGTTCAGGTAACGGAAAGAAGTCTTTGTTACAAGAGAACGTCCGTCAACGCCTACACCACCAAGAGATTCTGTAACCCATACAGGATCGCCTGCAAAGATCTGATTGTATTCCGGTGTACGTGCAAATTTGATCAGACGAAGCTTCATGATAAAGTGGTCAACAAATTCCTGAATCTCTTCTTCTGTAAATGTACCGTTCTTAAGATCTCTCTCAGCGTAGCAGTCGATAAAGGTAGAAGTACGTCCAAGGGACATAGCAGCGCCGTTCTGCTCTTTAACAGAGGAAAGATATCCGAAATAGGTTGCCTGAATAGCTTCCTGTACGTTAGAAGCCGGTTTGGAAATATCGCAGCCGTAAGAAGCAGCCATTTCCTTCATCATCTTCAATGCTACCATCTGCTCGGAAAGCTCTTCACGAAGACGGATCACATCATCAGTCATCACGCGTCCTGTGGAATCCTTCTGTGCCTGTTTGTCTTCGATCAGATAATCGATACCATACAGAGCAACACGTCTGTAGTCGCCGATGATACGACCACGTCCATATGCATCAGGAAGACCTGTAATGATATGGGAGGAACGGCATGCTCTCATCTCTGCATTGTATGCGTCAAAACATCCTGCGTTGTGTGTTTTTCTGTGTGTGGAGAAGAACTCGCTGATCTCAGGATCTACGGTATAACCATTATCTGCGCAAGCTTTTTCTGCCATTCTGATACCGCCGTAAGGCTGTAAAGAACGCTTAAACGGCTTGTCTGTCTGGAAACCAACGATTTTTTCCTTGCTCTTATCAAGATATCCGGGAGCATGGGATGTGATGGTGGATACGACCTTGGTATCCATATCCAATACGCCGCCTGCCTCGCGCTCCTGTTTTGCAAGATCCATAACCTGTGCCCATAAGTCATTTGTTGCCTGTGTGGGTCCGCTCAAGAAGGAATCGTCTCCGTCGTACGGAGTGTAGTTTTTCTGGATGAAGTCGCGTACATTGACTTCAGTCTGCCATTTTCCGGCTGTAAAGCCTTCCCATTCGGGTCTCATTTCTGTGCTCATTAGAATGCCTCCTATTTTATATATTTTTTACCCGATCCGTTCGGGTTTAACGGTTTTCCACCGTTGATCGCTATGGTCTAATTATAGCGAGAAATCGGGTAGATAGTCAATAATCCCTTTGCATTTTTTTGTATACAATTTGTTAAATTTTTGCGAACAA
>DLOQ01000173.1:0-14654 GCA_002479655.1 Lachnospiraceae bacterium UBA7480 | reverse complement strand
AGAGTACGGTTGCCTGTTTTTTAAGATGGTGTTATAATATCCGCATAAAGAATAAAAAAGAAGTCCTCGGAAAAGATATGTACTGTAATCAGAGGAATGAAGGAGGGTTGATTTATGGCAGCAATTACGAAAGACACTACGATCGGTCAGGCATTGATGGAGAATCCGGATATCGCGCCCGTTCTTTTGGAGGCAGGGATGCATTGTCTCGGATGTCCTTCCGCGCAGGGCGAGACATTGGAAGAGGCGGCGATGGTGCATGGATTTGATGTAAATGATCTTCTTGCAAAGATCAATGCTTGAAGAAGCATTAGTCTTTTATTGTATTGATAGGTGTGAAAATTTATCTAAATAATGAAAAGAAGCTGTGTCATATAACGCAGCTTCTTTTTATAATCAAATTATATTGATCAAAATTATTTTGTGCTCTTAGGAGCGGCAGCCTTTTTAGGGGCAGCGGCTTTCTTAGGAGCAGCAGCCTTCTTAGGTGTAGCAGCTTTTTTAGGAGCAGCAGCCTTTTTAGGTGTAGCAGCCTTCTTAGGAGCAGCAGCTTTCTTTTCAGCCGGCTTAGCAGTAGCCTTCTTTTCTGCAGTCTTAGCAGCGGCTTTTGCTTCTGCCTTAGGAGCAGCAGTCTTAGCAGCAGCTTTTACTTCTGCCTTAGGAGTAGCAGCGGTCTTCTTAGCAGTTGTCTTTTTAGCTGTAGTCTTTTTAACTGTAGTCTTCTTTGCAGCAGTTTTCTTGGTTGCCGTTTTCTTAGCAGTTGATTTTTTAGCGGCAGTTTTCTTTGCAGCAGCTTTTGCAGGAATCAGATCTTTTAATTTCAATACGCTGTCAAGATTACCTTCTACAGTAATCTTACCGGCTTCGTATGCTTTCACGGCATCAAGTTTGCCATTGAAAAGGTCAACGCAATCCTTTCCTGAGACAATAAGCTTAGCATCGTGGTCATAATATTCATAGGGTTCTATCGCAAGCGTACCATCATTGACTTTCACATAAAATGCGCCTTCACCTTCTCCGACAATGTCAACTTGAATGGCTACCTGATCGGCTTTACTGACATCCACCTTAGCAAGAGCTTTCTTTGCTGATTTTACAATCTGTTCGTAAGTCATTGGTTTTCTCCCTTTCCCTTCTGGGTTCTGATTTTAGATTTAGTATATAATAATAGAAAAATTCAATCTATTTCTATTTTTAATAATAAATCACCCAAAAAAACCCCGGATTGTAGTGTTTTTGTATAAAAAATCATGTAATTTTTTGGAAATTGTATTTGCGGAGTGTAGTTTTAGATGAAAAATACACAAAAAATTTTTTTAAAATAACATTAAAATTTAATATTGAATACTCAAATCATAAGCATTGATTTTAAATAGATCTTATTCTAAAATAAAAAATATCCGTATCATTTCATTAAAGGCAGGGAGCATAGCTTGAAAATATTACTTGTGGGAATCAATGCAAAATATATTCATTCCAATCCGGCTGTTTACAGTCTTCGCGCGTCTGCCATGAAATGTTTGGCAGATATGGAAAACGTCGAGATTAAAATTGCGGAATATACGATCAACCAGACTGCGGAGAAGATCATACAAAGTATCTATAAGGAGCAGCCGGATATGATAGGCATCTCCTGTTATATCTGGAATGTAATGATGGCGCAGAAGATCACTGCGGAACTTCCTAAGCTGCTTTGTCATGTTCCGATCTGGTTAGGCGGACCGGAAGTCAGCTTTGATCCGGAATGGCNNCCGCAGGGATCGTGTATGGAGAAGGGGAGAGGACATTTCCTAAGTTGATCGAGGCATACGCAAAGAGAAGATTTGATATTGGAGCCGATGCTTCTTATGATGGCGTTCTCGGAAAAAGTATCAATGAGGAGCTTAAGGATATCAAAGGAATCGTTTACCGTAATCCGGAAGATAACATGATCGTAAACGCGCCTGCGGAAATAATGGATCCGGATGAGCTGCCATTTCCTTATAATAATATAGAAGATTTCCAAAACCGCATCATTTATTATGAAACCTCCAGAGGCTGCCCGTATTCCTGCGCGTACTGCCTTTCCTCCGTGGAAAAGGAACTGCGTTATCGAAGCTTGGATAAAGTATATGCAGAGCTGCAGATCTTTCTTGATGCAAAAGTTAAGCAGGTCAAATTCGTGGATCGCACATTTAACTGCAATCATTCTCATGCGATGGCAATTTTACAGTATATTAAAGAGCATGACAATGGCGTGACGAATTTTCATTTTGAAGTGGCGGGGGATCTTTTAACGGAAGAAGAAATGATACTGATCGGAAGTTTAAGACCGGGACTGATCCAGCTGGAGATTGGTGTGCAGAGCACAAATAAAAAGACCTTAAAGGCAATACATCGGAGAACAGATTTGGAATTGTTGAAAAATAATATCAGAATGCTTTTGCAAAATGGCAACGTGCATCTGCATCTGGATCTGATTGCGGGGCTTCCGTTTGAAAATATGGATTCTTTTGTTCATTCGTTTAATGAGGTCTATCAAATGGGCGGTCATGAATTGCAGCTGGGATTTTTAAAGCTTCTGCATGGGACTCCCATGATGCGGATGAAGGAGGAGCATGGTATCGTCTGTACGGAATATCCGCCTTATGAAGTGCTTTATACAAAGGAGCTTTCTTATGAAGACATTCTGCGGTTAAAGGCAGTGGAGGAAATGCTGGAGATCTATCACAACAGCGGACAGTTTCGGTTGACGGAGCAGTTTTTATTATCCATATTTGCATCGCCTTTTGCTTTTTATGAACGACTGGCAAAATATTATGAAGAAAATAATTATCCGGTGGTCTGCTCCGCAAGGGAGCGGAGGTATGTGATCCTGTTGGAGTTTTTCGCGGAATATATGAAAACAAAATGTTATCGTGATTCTTCACAGGGATTTGAATGTGATCCCGGCGATATGATAGAATATAAAGAAGAGAAAGAAGAGAAAAAAGAGAACACTCAGAAGATCCTTGAAACTGTCAGGGAGCTTCTGACAGTGGATTATTATCTGCGGGAACGGGCGAAGGCAAGACCGTCGTTTGCACGGGACGAGAACAAGCAGTATCGGGAGATTCAGGAGATGGATCCGGAAATCGTTACGGATCGGAAAGCCGGGTTTCGGGAGTGGTTACGATCAGTCTATCGGCAGTATGCGGAGTCTCAGAACTGCGATGCAAAACAGTTGGAGGGACAGATGCATCTTGAGATCTTACATCATGCGGCTGTTATACCGAATGTTTCTTTGCCGCAGATTATTTTGTTTGATTACCGGAATCGGGATCCGGTGACGAAGGAAGCACTGATGTCTGCGTGGGAATAATTAAAAAAAAGAAGTAATGCAACACGATAATATGATATGATGAAACTGATTGAAAAAAGTGAAAGGGAATAACTGATGAGAAAAAAAGAAAAAGTACAGGAGATCCTCCTCCGCCTGGATGAAGAATATGGGACGGACGGCATCTGTTACTTAGATCATGAGAACGCGTGGCAGCTGCTGATCGCAACGATCCTCAGCGCGCAGTGTACGGATGCCAGAGTGAATATCGTAACAAAGGATCTGTTTGTAAAATATCCCTCTGTAAAAGCGTTTGCGGATGCGGAATTAAAAGAGCTGGAGCAGGACATCCATTCAACGGGCTTCTATCATAATAAAGCGAAAAATATCATTGCCTGCTGTCAATGCCTGATGGAGCGTCACGGCGGGGAGGTGCCGAAGTNNAGAAAGACCGCCAATGTGATCCGCGGCAATGTATATCATGAGCCGAGCATTGTAGTAGACACCCATGTGAAAAGGATATCCAAGAAGCTGGGACTGACCAAGGAGGAAGATCCGGTTAAGGTGGAATTTGACCTGATGAAGATACTTCCGAAGGATCACTGGATCCTTTATAATATCCAGATCATCGCTTTGGGGCGGAGTATCTGTAAGGCGCCTGTCCCTTCCTGTGAACATTGCTTTTTGAAGGATATCTGTGATGATTACAATAAAAAGAATAATAGAAAGTAAAGAGAACATTTATGATTTCTGAATATATAGCGCTGGATCTGGAGACGACGGGATTGGATCCAAAGAAAAACAAAATCATAGAGATTGCCGCAGTGCACGTAAAAGACGGGACGGTCATAGAGCAATACCAGACGCTTCTGAATCCCGGCTGGAGGCTGCCGGAGCAGATTACGGAGCTGACCGGCATTACCAATGAAGAGCTTTTGGACGCACCGCAGATCGGGGAAAAGCTGGGTGAATTTTTGGAATTTATACAGGACCGTGTGATCGTCGGACACAGCATTATGTTTGACTATTCTTTTTTAAAGCGCGCCGCAGTCAATCAGGGACTGGTTTTTGAAGCGAAGGCGATCGATACGTTAAAGATCGCCAGAAAATATCTTGCCGATCTGCCCAGCAGAAATCTGCATGAACTCTGTGTTCATTATGGGATAGAGCATCATGCGCACCGCGCGCTTGCGGATGCGGAGGCAGCGCATGAGCTATTGGTCAGGCTGTGGGGACAGTTTTATCGGGAAGAAACGGCGGATGATTTTCTGCCCTGTGAGCTGCATTATCAGGTCAAACGGGAAGGCCCTATCACGAAGCAGCAGAAGGAGCGGTTATTAAGGATGCTGGAACAGCATAAAATTAATCCTGAGTATGATGTGGCGCGGCTGACTAAAAATGAAGCCAGCCGGATCATAGATAAAATCATATTAACATACGGGAAATGATAGCCGCATATAAATTAAAGTCATGCGTCCGTCTTACTCTTAAGATTTCTGACGATGGATGGCGCCAGCAGCGTATCCAATGAGGAAGCAGCATCGATCAGATCTTCGATCTTCTCCGGATGTCCGTCCGCGATATAAAGATCAGCCAGAAGCAGATAGGAAGCGCTGACATCCGTTTTGGTGGAAATGGCATATTCCAGAACTTCCATAGCTTCTTTCGGATGATGATTGTCCGCCAGAGAAGCGGCAAGCAACTGCAGGGCATGCACCAGCTGCGTATAGTTTTGGTCATACTGCGTAAGGACGGTGATATTGGGGTNNGGACGGTGATATTGGCTGTGCCGTAAGTCAGTTTTAAGTCTGTATTGGTGATGCCGGTCAGATTGACGATTTTCTGACTGCTTAAATGCTTCAGCATATCAAGCGCATCCAGAGCATGTCCGTCCTCTTTGGAAACCGGCATGGAAAGAAAATGTTCCGGGATCTTCAGATAGTTCAGACCGTCTAACGATTTTTTGCGGACGGAATTGGCTTTACGCTCTTTTTCCCAGAAATTTTCAACCTGTTGTTTCATCTTTTTGTTTGAGTTATTGATAGAAATGGTTAAAATAATAATAAAGATGATGACGAGCGGCAATATCGGCACTTTTAAAACGACTGTCAGAAAAAAACAAAATGCAATAATGCTTGCAAAAAGGAGAATTTTCATATATAATATCCTTTCAAGATAGAGACTCGGAAGGCATCAAAAGCGTTTGAAATATCGCTTTTTTAGACCATTTCCGGGCACCAGGGAGGCAGTATCATGTTTAATATGCACAATAATAAAACAAAACGGACAATTTCTACCGTTATTATCGTACTTTTAATCCTTGCTATGGTGATTCCCAGTATTGCGGCATTCCTGGGATAATTCGGTATAAAGTTCTGTAATTAAACCATTTTTAAGGCAATGCCGGAACGCAATATAAATATACTTATATTATACGTGGAACAGCAGGGATTTGTAAAGACACTTATATGATAAGCAGATTTATATATTAGAATAAGCTGAAATAATAAAGCTATTTTGTTTAAGTTTAGAAAATCAAGTTAAGAAGTTTAGCTGAGTAAGTTAGTGGAAAAAGGAGAAACAGCTGACATGCAGAAAAGATTTCGTTGTTTTACAACAGCATTGTTGACAATACTAACGATAATTCTTGCCGGAGCGTTGCTCGGCGGCGATCTTCCCGTAGAGGCGGGAAGAGGTGTTATTTTTACGGGTGTGACGATAGACGGCATTGATCTGTCCGGCATGACCGTAGAAGAAGCAGAAGCTGCCGTGGAAGCATATCTGGCGGAAATGTATGCGACACCCGTTACGCTTGTTGCGGCACAGGGCAATAAGGTTGCCGTACAGATTTCCGAGTTTTCTCCGGAATGGTCCAATCGGGAAGTCATCAGCGAGATCATCGGTCTGGCAGCTAATGGCAATGTTGTGCAGCGTTATATGATGTCAAAGGATATAGAGGTCAATGGCGCGGTATATACGATTGAACTGACTTATGACGAGGAAAAGATTAGAAATATTCTGACGCAGCAGTGCGCAGTTTATGATATACCGGTGGAGAATGCGGTATTAATCCGTGAAAACGGCGTGTTTTCCGTAAACGGCGGCAAGGCGGGAGAGATGCTTGATGTAGAAGCTTCCCTAAATGACATCAAAACCAATCTGGTAAATTATTATAAAGAAGGTACGACAGAGATCTATCTGGTGGTAAATGAGGAACAGCCGCAGGGAACAGAGGAAGAGCTGCTGGCAGTGAAGGATGTGCTGGGCACATACACGACGAATTACAATACTTCCGGAGCTAACAGAAGCGCCAATGTAGCCAATGGCTGCAGACTGGTGAACGGCACAACGATATATCCGGGTGAAGAATTTTCCATGTATAATGCGGTAAAACCGTTTAGTACCGATAATGGCTATTATATGGCAGGCTCCTATCTGAATGGGCAGGTGGTTGACAGCCTTGGAGGAGGTATTTGTCAGGTGTCCAGTACCTTATATAATGCCGTCCTTTTGGCGGAGCTGAATGTGACAGAGCGTCATCCTCATTCCATGATCGTAACCTATGTGCCGAGGTCCGCGGACGCAGCGATTGCGGAATCTTCGGGAAAGGATTTCCGCTTTACCAATAATACGAATCATCCGATTTATATTGAAGGCTATACGTCAGGGAAAAACATCACGTTTACCATTTACGGCGTAGAGGAGCGTTCTGCAGACAGAACGGTGGAATATGTCAGCGAGACGCTGGAACAGAATGTACCGACAACGGAAAAGATCATTGCTGATGCGGGTCAGGGTGTCGGGTATATTTCGATCCAGTCAGCCCATATCGGTTATAAGGCAAGATTGTGGAAGGTGGTATATGAAAACGGGGTGGAAGTAAGCCGCGAAGAAGTCNNATAGCAGCAGTTATTCCATGACACCGCGTACGGCGGTGGTCGGTACCAATACGGATAATCCGGATTTTAACGCACGTATCCAGGGCGCGATCGCATCCGGAAGCATAGATAATTGTAAGGCTGTGGCAAATCAGATCCTTGCGGAGATCAATGCCNNGCCCGGCACCGGAAGGAGAAGCTCCGATGCAATAGGAACTTTGATTGGATAATGAAAATTTGGGGCCTGCAGCTGAAAAGTCCATATAGACTGCAGAGTAGAGACAGGATATGAAGACAGGCAAGATATCGGAAAATATATATAAACGCTCTGTTTTAAAAGAGTTAAAATATAAAAGAAAAGAGATTATCAGTGGCGCAGGGATAGGGAATAACTGCGCCGTTTTCTCGCCTGTAAAAGGAGAGGTTGTAACGAGTATGGCTTTTATGGCGGGAAAGGCGGATCAGATCGGTCCGGCTGCTATCTACAGAGCGGTCAATCAGATTGTGGCTTCAGGAGCGGAACCGGTGGCAGTAACAGGAGTTTTACTGATGACGGAGGAAGCTTCGGAAGAGGAATTAAAGATCG
Source organism: Lachnospiraceae bacterium UBA7480 (assembly GCA_002479655.1). Classification (GTDB taxonomy): domain Bacteria; phylum Bacillota; class Clostridia; order Lachnospirales; family Lachnospiraceae; genus NK4A136. The sequence goes on along the minus strand of DLOQ01000173.1, from coordinate 6,892 downwards.
CTGTCCGCCGGATGGAAGAGGTCTGTGAAGCAATAGGAATACAGATGGCTGGGATAGATGTTTCCGTCATGCCCAAAACATGGATTTCCCGGACGGATGAGCTGATGCTGACAATTACCTGCATAGGTAAAATCACCGCAAAACATCTGCCGCCGGATCAGAAGACATGGGACCATTCTGCCAAGCCGGGACAGGATGTTGTTTTGACCAAATGGGTCGGTCTGGAAGGAACTTATCTGATCGCAAGAGAAAAAGAAACGGAACTGAAGGAACGTTTTTCCGCAGAATACATANNCAGGGACTTTGACCGGTATCTGTCTATCATACCGGAGGCCGCCACCGCCATGGAGTCCGGCGTGGGAGCGATGCATCATGTTTCGGAGGGCGGTATATTCGGCGCACTCTGGGAAATGGCAGAACGCTCGGGCGTTGGACTGGAAATAGAATTGAAGAAGATTCCGATCAGGCAGGAAACAGTGGAGATCTGTAATTATTTTGATATCAATCCATATGCGCTGCTGTCCTCCGGATGTCTTTTGATGACAGCGGACAATGGATATGAACTGGCAGAGAGCTTACATAAGAAAGGCATCAGCGCAGCGGTAATCGGCAGAACCACTGACAGCAATGACCGGTTGATCATCAATGAAGAAGAAAAGAGGTTTCTGACTCCTGCGCAGCAGGATGAGTATTTTAAGCTGATAGGTAAGTAAAAAGAAGTGAAACAAAATAAAAGCAATGCAACACAATAAAACAGCGCATCGTGAAAGGCGGCGCGGAAATGAGGTAGGAAAATGAGAGAAAAAATATTAAATATTATTGAAAGGAACAGCCGTATTGATGTACATGAGATGGCTGTAAGGCTGGGAACAGAGGAAGCGCTGATCGTAGAAGAGATGCAGAAGATGGAGAATGAAGGCATCATATGCGGGTACCATACGATGATCAATTGGGAAAAGACTTCCGAGGAAAAGGTGACGGCTTTGATCGAGGTGCGTGTGACACCGCAGAGGGGACAGGGATTTGATAATATTGCAGAGCGGATCTATAAATATCCGGAAGTAAAGTCCGTCTATCTGATCAGCGGCGGCTACGATCTCCTTGTAACGCTGGAAGGTAAAACATTAAAGGAAGTTTCCTCTTTTGTGTCAGATAAGCTTTCCACTCTGGAAACGGTGCTGAGTACGGCGACACATTTTATCTTAAAAAAATATAAGGATCATGGCACGATCATGACGACAAAAAGTGAAGATGAAAGGATGATGATCACACCATGAGAAATCCATTAGCAGACTATGTAGTAGAGATAAAACCTTCCGGTATCCGCAAGTTTTTTGACATTGTCAGCGAGATGAAGGACGCGATCTCGCTGGGCGTCGGAGAGCCGGATTTTGATACGCCCTGGCATATTCGTGACGAGGGTATTTATTCACTGGAAAAGGGAAGGACATTTTATACCTCCAATTCCGGATTGAAAGAGCTTCGGATGGAGATCTGTAATTATATGAAGCGCAGGATTGGCGTATCTTATCATTTTAATGACGAAGTAATTATAACGGTGGGAGGCTCTGAGGGAATCGATATTGCGCTCCGCGCGATGTTAAATCCGGGAGAGGAAGTGTTGATTCCGCAGCCCAGTTATGTATCTTATGAGCCATGTACGATCCTTGCCGGCGGAAAACCCGTGATCATCAATCTGAAGGCGGAAAATGAATTCCGTCTGACGGCACAGGAGCTGCGGGATGCAATCACGGATAAGACGAAGATCCTGATTCTTCCGTATCCGAACAATCCGACCGGTGCGATCATGGAGAAAGTAGATCTGGAAGCGATCGCTGAGGTGATACGTGAGAAAGATATCTTTGTCATATCTGACGAGATCTATTCTGAGCTTTCCTATAAGGGCGACCATGTTTCTATCGTATCGCTGCCGGGGATGCAGGAGCGGACGATCCTGATCAATGGATTTTCAAAGGCGTATGCGATGACCGGATGGCGTCTGGGATATGCCTGCGGACCGAAGGAGATCATTGCGCAGATGACAAAGATCCATCAGTTTGCGATCATGTGCGCGCCTACCACCAGCCAGTATGCGGCAGTGGAAGCGCTCAGGAACGGAGACGCTGATGTGGAGATGATGCGGGATGCTTATAATCAGAGAAGACGCTTTTTGATGAATGCGTTTCAGGAGATGGGATTGGAATGCTTTGAGCCGTTTGGAGCATTTTATGTATTCCCCTGCATCAAGGAGTTCGGACTGACTTCGGATGAATTTGCTACAAGATTCTTAAATGAGGAGAAGGTCGCAGTCGTGCCCGGTACGGCATTCGGCGATTGCGGGGAAGGCTTCCTGCGGATCTCTTACGCTTACTCCATCGAGAACCTGAAGGTCGCGCTGGAGAGGTTGAACAGGTTTATCGAGCGGTTGAGGGAGGAAAAAAGATAGATACGGACAGTGAATAGGACCGCGGATACGGAAGACGCTGGGTATTGCATGGTAGAGGGTATTATGTTATAATTTACCTATATTATTGTTTGAAATAAATATATTTTTTTATTTTAGGTAAAATAAAAACATACGAAAATAAGAATAGGAAGAATACAAATTGTGAAAAAAGTAATAACGTATGGCACCTTTGACTTATTTCATCAGGGGCACTATAACCTTTTAAAAAGGGCAAAGGAGCTGGGAGATTATCTGATTGTCGGTATAACGACAGAACAGTATGACGAATCAAGAGGTAAATTGAATATTCAGGACTCTTTGCTTAAGAGATTAGACAATGTAAGAGAAACAGGTTTTGCTGACGATATCATTGTAGAGGATCATGAAGGACAAAAGGTTGAGGATATTCAGAAATATAATATAGATATTTTTACCGTGGGTTCTGACTGGCGTGGGAAATTTGATTATTTGAATAGCTACTGTGATGTGGTATATCTTGAACGTACAAAGGATATCTCATCCTCCGATCGCAGGATCGCCCGCAATCCCATCATCCAGCTGGGTATGATAGGAACCGGACGAATCGCTCATAGGTTTGTCGGGGAAGCGAGAGCGGTCAGCGGAATTACCGTTAGGAACGTATATAATCCGCATATTGACAGCGCAGTAAGATTTGGTGATGAATTTTCCTTAAATACCGCAACAGATGATCTGGAACGTTTTTTTGATGATATTGATGCGGTTTATGTGGCAAGTCCGCATGAAACGCATTATCAGTATGTCAAAGATTCTTTGCTTGCGGGAAAGCATGTGCTTTGTGAGAAGCCATTGGTTTTCCGGCAGTCGGAGGCAGAAGAGCTTTTTGGGATCGCGCGTGACAAGAAGCTGATTTTGATGGAAGGCATCAAGACGGCATATCTGCCGGGATTTCAAAAACTTATGGGCGTAGTTAAAAGTGGAGCGATCGGCGAGATTAGGGATGTAGAGGCATGCTTTACCAGACTGACGCCGTCTGATCGGCGTGAGATGACGGATGCCGCCTATGGAGGAGCATTTACGGAATTTGCTTCTTATTCTCTGCTCCCTATCATTAAGCTGCTGGGGAGAGATTATAAGGAGATCCGTTTTGACAGTATAAAAGCGGAGAATGGCATAGATCTATATACTAAGACAAGCATTATTTATGATCATGGTTTTGCGCTTGCCAAAAACGGCGTCGGTGTAAAATCGGAAGGTCAGCTGGTGATTGCCGGGACAGGCGGTTATATTCTTGCGGAATCGCCATGGTGGCTTACAAAGTCTTTTGAGGTCCGGTATGAGGATTCCTCAAAAGTGGAAAAATTCGCGACGAAATATCTGGGGTATGGCTTACGTTATGAGATCAGCGATTTTGTGACGATGATCGGTCTTGAGGATAAAAGTAAGATTGGTTATAAACTCACAAGGGGAGATTCTATTGTAATAGCGGGGATTATGGAGAAATTTTTGGCAAAGCGGTAAAAGGTTTTGAATGAGAAGCAGTATATTGCATACAGAAAAATAAAAGCGTTTGGGAATAAGCTCTGTTTTTATTTTTGCAGAATATTTCCCATCAGAAATAATCTTATTAGTATCTGTACCTTTGAAGGGAAAGGTGGATTTGGGTGCAATCCGAAATATCTGGTACAGGAGCTTCATAAAAAAAATCCAGATTATCAATTCGTATGGTTTGTCAATGATATGAGTAAAGAATTTCCTGATTATATAAGAAAGGTTCCTAATACGTTATGGAGCAGGGCGTATTGGCTTACACGATCTAAAGTATGGATTGATAATTACAGAAAACCATATGGGACTTCTAAGAGAAAAGGTCAATATTATCTGAATGTAAATCATTACACGATTGGTATCAAATGTACGGGATTATGGCGTGGAGAAGGATTTTCCAAGATGGCGTATCTTGTGAGCAAAAATGATTCTGATATGATAGATGATTTGGTAATTGATTCTGATTGGTGCGAGGAGGTATCGCCTAAGGGACTTGTGTATGATGGAACCTATCAGAAGACAGGTGCGCCCAGATGCGATGTGCTGTATGGAGATAGAAGTTGGGCTAAGAGGACATTTCGTGAAGGACATAATCTTTCGGAAGATGCCAAGGTTTTATTATTCGCGCCGACTTTCAGGGAAGGTGCAAAGGATGGGAAAAGATTCGTATTTTCAGAGATATGGACGATAGACTTTAAACATCTTATTGATACTCTGGAGAAAAAATTCGGTGGTACATGGTATGTATGTGTAAGGGTGCATCCGCAATTGGCACCGACCTTTAAGGAATATAAGAATCCGGATGTACAGGATAGAATCATTGATGAGAGCCGGGCTGATGATATGTATGAGATCTTAGCAGGAATGGATGCTTATATATCCGATTATTCCAGCGCCTGTTTCGAAGCCGGGTTTGCTCACATTCCGGTATTCCTATATGCGGATGATATACAGAAATATGCCAGTGACAGAGGCGCTCTTATGTGGAACATTGCAACTGATCCGCGAGACTGTATAGGAAATAATAAGGCAATGACACCAAACTTTGATGTGAAGATGCCATTTACCCTTGCAGGCGATAATGATCAACTGGAGAGGGATATTATGGAATTTGATCAGGAGAAGTATGATAGGGTGTTGGATGAATTTCATAAGGAAGTCGGATTGGTGTTTGAAGGGAATGCGAGTGAGAAGCTGGCAGAGAAGATAGTAAAAATAATTGACGGGGAGAATAGAAAGTGAAAATATTTTTTTGAAACAGGCAGCGACGGCGGGCTTTTTTGATGGTCTGAAAATTTCAAAGGGCTGAAAAATAAGCGGAGATTTTTAATAATACATCATACGAAAAAATGATTGACAAAGGAAATAAAAGCATTTAACATATAAACATCTGAAAAATTCTAAAAATTGTGCAGCATATTTGGACAGATTCTGTCAGATATATCTGAGTAATTAATTAAATATGGCAGGAGCTGGAAAAATGCATAAAATGCAATTGGTTGTTTCCGCTTCAGACGTTGAACTGAAAATCAGGATACTCAATTTAGAAAGCTCAATCTTAATTTTAATAAGCTAAAGAAGTCGAAAATTGAGAGATTTTGTGTCTTTACAATAAGAAAATACAATGCTAGGATAGATATATAGGTGTAGTGTAAATATATATTGAGAGGCTGGTGAAGAGTATGCTAAGGATACTGAATCAGACAGATATCAAATCATTCAATAGGGTTAGAAGTGAATTTCCATATAGCAGAATATTAATGCGTATTAATACATTAGATGACAGCGAGGGGTGTTTGATGGCAGTAAGTGATTCGGAAGAATCAGACGATGCTTTATGTGAAAAAATGCATGAGTGTTTGGAAAAAGATATTTTGTGCATTATAGTTGGAAGTTATACGCAAGGAGGAAGCCAAAATGTTATTTACGGTGTCAGATGACGGGATATTTACCGCGAATTGCGAACTATATATTCTTGATAAAAGAAATGCAGCAATGCAATTCATAATCGACACTGGGGCAAGCATAACCTGTTGCAGAGCGAAGGAGCTTGGAACAAATCTTTCAGAGCAGGAGTTTATAGAAAATAGTTCACCTGTTAAATGTCTCAATGGAGTGTTAAAAGAAGGTGAGAATGATCGATACAGTATAAAGTTTTACGAAGTAAAACTGAATAAATTTAAGATTGGTACATCAATTATTTTAACAGACGTTCCGGTTTGGGTTACATTTGATAAGAGGTTTTATACATGTCTTTTAGGTCAGGATATCATGAATAAATTGTATTATCTGCATTTAAAAGATACAAAGAGTCTTTTTATATCTGATGAAATCAATGATTTGAAGGCGTACATAGACAAGGAATAATAGAGTATTGCATAGACCATGATATTTTATCCGGATTTCTCAGAAAAAACCGGGTGGAGGTATTGGGTATGTTGTTGGAAGAATTTGATGCTGAGAAATATGAAAGAACACTACGGGAAGAAGGAGAAAGTAAGGTTAACAGGCTTGGTGTTCTTCTGGCAGAAGCAGGACGGAGCGACGAATTCTTACGATCCCTGTCGGACCGAGAACTTCAGAAGAAGCTGTTCATTGAGTTTGGCTTGGAGTAGGGTAAATAGCTCCCCGGATGATTGATCTGGGGAGCTTTAATAGACAAAAAATGGGGATTGTCTGGTCAAATGTTATAAGGTATCGATAATAATTGATTTATAGTACTATTTCATTTATAATATAGGAAGTGGTGCAAAATGAAAGAGGCTACAACTATATTTGTGAATATTGACAAATATAATGTAGAGATCTCAGACATATATGGAGAGGAAATGTAAAGTGAATGATAATGAAAATAATATAAACGTAAAAAGAAGAGTATTACATTTTATCATAGCAAATATAGGAGCTTCCTGTATAATT
>DLOQ01000070.1:18357-19190 GCA_002479655.1 Lachnospiraceae bacterium UBA7480 | reverse complement strand
GAATTAAGTAATAATTACATAAATTTATCCGCCGGTATCTGTATAATTTAGTAGAAAGCAACGAATTGACTGATGATTTATATTGATGTAAAATATTAATGCTGATTTTTTGGATCCTGCGGAAATACAAGCTAAATTTTCCGGTTCCGCAGTCATTATAGAAATGTTATAAAATTAGTAATTCAAAAAAATTATGTATAAATATATGATAAAGGAAGGTATCGTCTATGTTTAAGATTTTAAAGGCGGAAGAACTGACAGACAACATCTTTTTGATGGATGTCGAGGCGCCGAGAGTTGCAAAATCCTGTCAGCCGGGACAATTTGTAATCGTCAGGACGGATGAGGAGGCGGAAAGGATCCCGCTGACGATCTGCGATTATGACAGGGAGAAGGGAACGATCACGATCGTATTTCAGATCGTGGGCGCCGGAACGCAGATCATGTCCGGATTGAAGGCTGGCGACAGCTTTGCTGATTTCGTGGGACCTCTGGGATGTCCTTCTGAATTTGTTCGTGAGCCGATTGAGGAGTTAAAGAAGAAAAAGATCTTATTCGTAGCGGGCGGCGTGGGAACAGCGCCGGTTTATCCGCAGGTAAAATGGCTTCACGAGCATGGGATCGATGCGGACGTCATTGTCGGAGCAAAGACAAAAAGCCTGCTGATCTTGGAGAAAGAGATGGAAGCCGTTGCAGGCAATCTGTATGTTACGACTGACGACGGTTCTTATGGAAGAAGCGGTATGGTAACACAGACCATTAAAGATCTAGTTGAGGAAGGAAAGCATTACGATACCTGCGTTGCGATCGGACCGATGATTATGATGAAATTC
>DLOQ01000070.1:17025-18335 GCA_002479655.1 Lachnospiraceae bacterium UBA7480 | reverse complement strand
GGTCGATGGCACCGGCATGTGCGGCGCATGTCGTGTAACTGTAGGCGACGAGGTAAAATTTGCCTGCGTTGACGGACCGGAATTTGACGGTCACAAGGTAAATTTTGATGAAGCGATGAGACGCCAGTTGATGTATAAGACCGAGGAGGGAAGGGCATTCCTTGCTGCGAAGGAAGGAGCTACCCACCACGGCGGATGCGGGAATTGCAGCTAAAAAATATAGGAGATGTTTTCAGAAAGGAGAAAATAGATGGAAGTAGATGTAATGAAGAAGATTCCGGTCCGTGAGCAGGATGCAAAGGAACGGGCAGCTAATTTTAAAGAAGTGTGTCTCGGATATAACGAGGAAGAAGCCAAATGTGAGGCGACCAGATGCATCAACTGTAAGAATGCACAATGTATCAAGGGTTGTCCGGTTTCGATCAATATTCCGGGATTTATCGAACAGGTCAAGAATGGCAATATGGCGGAAGCCTATAAGGTCATCAGCGAATCTTCCGCGCTGCCTGCTGTCTGCGGTCGTGTCTGCCCGCAGGAGAGCCAGTGCGAAGGGAAATGTATCCGCGGTATCAAAGGCGAAGCGATCTCCATCGGTAAGCTGGAGCGTTTTGTAGCAGACTGGGCAGCGGAGAACGGCATCAAACCGGAGCCTGCCAAAGAGAAAATCGGCAAGAAAGTGGCTGTCATAGGTTCCGGACCGGCAGGACTGACTTGTGCGGGAGATCTTGCAAAATTAGGCTATGACGTTACGATTTTTGAGGCGCTGCACAAGGCGGGCGGCGTGCTGGTATATGGTATTCCGGAGTTCCGTCTTCCGAAGGAAGATGTTGTTCAGAAGGAGATCGATAATGTAAAATCTCTTGGCGTAAAGATAGAGACTGACGTTGTGATCGGAAAATCCACGACGATCGACCAGCTTTTGGAGGAAGAAGGATTTGATGCGGTATTCGTAGGTTCCGGCGCAGGACTTCCGAAGTTCATGGGGATTCCGGGGGAAAATGCCAACGGCGTATTCTCCGCAAATGAATATCTGACCAGAAGCAATCTGATGAAGGCATTTGACGGCAATTCCACAACGCCGATCATGAAGAGTAAAAAGGTGGCTGTCGTAGGCGGCGGCAATGTCGCCATGGATGCGGCAAGAACAGCGCTGCGTCTGGGTGCGGAAGTGCATATCGTATATCGGAGGAGCGAGGAAGAACTTCCCGCCAGAGTAGAAGAAGTCCATCATGCAAAGGAAGAAGGCATTATTTTTGATCTTCTGACCAATCCGGTGGAAATCCTGACGAATGAAAGCGGCTGGGTAAAGC
>DLOQ01000070.1:15283-16966 GCA_002479655.1 Lachnospiraceae bacterium UBA7480 | reverse complement strand
GATACGGTGATCATGTCCCTTGGTACGTCCCCGAATCCGCTGATTTCTTCTACAACGAAGGGACTGGAAATCAACAAGCGTAAATGCATCATCGCGGAGGAGGATACCGGAAAGACTTCCAAGGAAGGCGTTTATGCAGGTGGCGATGCCGTAACAGGCGCGGCAACCGTTATCCTTGCCATGGGTGCGGGCAGGGCAGGCGCAAGGGGTATCCATGAGTTCCTTTCTAACCAATAAAAATAGGGGATTAGATTGAAAAATCACACTGATGTGCTGATTTTTCAATCGTCAATTTGAGGCTCTGACATGGAGGATTTGTATGAAAAATGAATATCTGATCACATGGGAATTATACAGATCCTGGATGTTCGATGGCAATGTAAGGAGAGAAAGGCGAAGGCTTTATTTGATGATCGGATGGTGCATCCTGTTGGCAGCGTGCCTTTTTATGGGGGTAGTGAGCCTTTTTATGGGGATATGGCCCGAAGAGATTCTGTTTTTCATGTTTGCCGTTTTTTGCGCATATAGAGCTTTTCTGAGAAATAGGTTGCTTGCAAGCAGGCAGTTTAAGGCGATAGGAGAACGACTCAAAAAGAAAGAGTGGGTTAGGACGATTCTGTTTGAAGATGACCGGATCACGATATCAGAGGAAGATTTTCTGGTAATAAAGTACAGCTATTCAGATATTGTCGATATCAAGGAATGCGGAAATAATATATATTTGGATATGCAGGACAAATCGGTGATAAGACTGTATCAGTCGGCATTTGTAGATACGGATTGGAACAAATGCAAAGCGTGGATAGAAAGCCATAGGGAACAGAAAGCCGCAGTAGAGTAAATAGTAGAATATTTGCTTATCGTACAAATGAAAGCTGTAACGGAAGCTTTCTTTGGATATAAAATGTAACATATTATAAGGAGGAAAAAACAATGTCTTATGTAGACGAGGTACTCGAACTGGTAAAGAAAAAAAATGCCAGCGAGCCGGAATTTTTACAGGCAGTTGATGAAGTATTGAACTCACTTCGCCCTGTAATCGAAGCAAATGAAGAGCTGTACAGAAAAGAGGCGATCCTGGAAAGAATTACGGAGCCGGAGCGTCAGTTGAAGTTCCGTGTTCCCTGGGTAGATGATAAGGGACAGGTTCAGGTGAACACAGGTTACCGTATCCAGTTCAATTCCGCGATCGGTCCTTACAAGGGAGGTCTCAGACTTCATCCCTCCGTTAATACAGGTATTATTAAGTTCCTTGGATTTGAGCAGATTTTTAAGAACTCTTTGACAGGGCTTCCAATCGGCGGCGGCAAGGGCGGTTCTGATTTTGATCCGAAGGGTAAATCAGACAGAGAAGTTATGGCATTCTGCCAGAGCTTTATGACAGAGCTTTGCAAGATCATCGGCGCTGATACAGACGTTCCGGCAGGCGATATCGGAACCGGCGCAAGAGAGATCGGCTATATGTTTGGACAGTATAAGAGGATCAGGGGCGTTTATGAAGGCGTTCTGACAGGCAAAGGACTTTCTTATGGCGGTTCCCTTGCAAGAACAGAGGCGACAGGTTATGGTCTTTTGTACTTCACAGACGAGATGCTGAAGTCCAACGGCAAGTCATTAGAGGGCAAGACAGTTGCAGTATCCGGCGCAGGCAATGTTGCGATCTATGCGATCCAGAAAGCACAG
>DLOQ01000070.1:11270-15182 GCA_002479655.1 Lachnospiraceae bacterium UBA7480 | reverse complement strand
CGCAGAGTATCATGAGAAGAAGAATGGCGAGCATGGCGTATGGACGGTAAAATGTGATGTTGCCCTTCCTTGCGCAACACAGAATGAGTTAGACCTTGATGATGCAAAGGCGCTTGTTGCAAATGGCTGCTTTGCGGNNTGCCTACTACACTGGAAGCTACGAAGTATCTGCAGTCCAACGGCGTATTGTTTGCACCGGGTAAGGCTTCCAATGCCGGCGGCGTTGCAACTTCCGCATTGGAGATGAGCCAGAACAGCGAACGTCTTTCCTGGACATTTGAGGAAGTAGACAGCAAGCTGAAGAACATCATGATCAACATCTTCCACAATGCTGATGACGCAGCTAAGAAGTATAATGTTCCCGGCGATTATGTAGCGGGCGCTAACATTGCCGGATTTGAGAAGGTCGTTGACGCAATGCTGGCACAGGGAGTTGTGTAATCAATAATATAAATGATGTGGAAAAGTTCCGTAACCTGATCAAATCTATAAATTGATTGAGGGTTATGGGACTTTTCTTTATATATTGAGGAGGAAGACGTCGTGATCTTAAGCGTAAGCCGCAGGACAGATATTCCGAATTATTATTCGGATTGGTTTTTCAACAGGATCAAAGAAGGCTTCGTATATGTAAGAAATCCCATGAATCCGCATCAGGTCAGTAAGATCGACCTCTCTCCTGAGGTGGTAGACTGTATTGTGTTTTGGACGAAGAATCCGGAGCTGATGATGGGGAGATTGGATGAGTTATCTGCGTATCAGTATTATTTTCAATTTACGCTGACAGGATACGGGCAGGATATAGAATGTAATGTTCCGCATAAAAAAGAGATTATGATACCAATCTTTCAAAAGTTATCTGAGAAGATTGGAAAGGATAAGGTGATCTGGAGATACGACCCGATCATATTTACCAAAGTTTATACGCCGGAGTATCATAGTAAAGCATTTGAGCAGATCGCGGGTGCGTTGAACGGCTGTACGAATAAGTGTGTGATCAGCTTTGTTGACACCTATGCTAAGAATCAAAAAAATATGGAGGCGGTTGGCGCTTATGATCTGGATGAACCTGCATTAAAAAAGTTTTGTAAAACCTTAAGTGGAATAGCGCGAAAAAACAGAATAACGATTGGTACCTGTGCTGAAAGTATGGATTTATCAGATTGCGGCATTGAGCATAATTGTTGTATTGATAAAAAGTTAATTGAGGATATCACAGGTTATAAAATAAAGGTTGGAAAAGATAAGAACCAAAGACCGGAATGTGGGTGTGTGGAAAGCGTGGATATCGGAACTTATAATACATGCCGAAACGGTTGTAAGTATTGTTATGCAAATTATAGTCAGGAAAGCGTATTGAAAAATTGCGGCAATTATAATTTAGATTCTCCGTTATTATGCGGAGCGCTTACGGAAGAAGATAAGGTATATGAAAGAAAAGTAACTTCTCTAAAAGAGAATCAGATAAGCCTGTTCGACTGATAAATGATCAGAGCCGGGATGCGCCGTCCATGTGGGAAGATATGCCGGAGTGGGAAAATATGTTAAAATTTAGTATAATAACAGATCCTAGTCCGGTTGAGAGAAAACAGCGTTAGATTATAAAGCGGGAAGGGATAGATAAGATGCAGTTGATTATGTTGGGCACAGGACATGCAACGGTGACGGAATGTTATAACACCTGCTTTTTATTACAGAAGGAAGAGCTTCAGGAGAATTTTCTTGTGGATGGAGGCGGCGGCAATGCGATCCTACAGCAGTTAAAAAAAGCTGGGATCGATTGCAACAGTATCCATCAGATGTTTGTCACCCATAAGCATATGGATCATTTGATGGGAATTCTCTGGATGATCCGCATTATCTGTCAGAATATGAGAAACGGAACCTATGAAGGGGATGCATATATCTATGCCCATGAGGAAGTGGTGGGAATAATTTCTTCCATCTGCCGGATGTTATTGATGGAGCGTCAGTTTGTTTATTTGGGGGCTCGGATTCATTTAATCACGGTGGAAGACGGGGAATGTCGGACGATCTTAGGGAAGAAAGTGACATTTTTTGATATCCATTCTGATAAAGCGAAGCAGTTTGGATTTTCTATGGAGCTTGCAGAGGGAGAGCGGTTGACCTGCTGTGGGGACGAGCCATATCATGAGTGCAATGAGGCTTATGTAAAAGGGAGCAAATGGCTGATGCATGAGGCTTTTTGTCTTTCCTCTCAGGCAGATATTTTTCGGCCTTATGAGAAAAAACATTCTACGGTAAGGGATGCCTGCGAGACTGCGGAACGATTAAGTGTTGAGCATCTGATTCTCTATCATACGGAGGATTGGAATATTAAAGAGCGCAGAGAATTGTATCTGACGGAGGGGAGAAAATATTATCATGGAAAACTCCATGTTCCGGCAGATCTGGAGAAGATAATATTATAAAAATGTCTGAGTAACGGCATTTTTCATCCGGGTTTAGGTCGAATTAAAACTGCGGAATAGAGGAAAACTTGAGGAGATGACATGCAGAAAGATAGTTTAGAATATCAGACAGTTGAACATTTGTTTGAACCGGTATATAATGAAAATTCGAGAATATTGATTTTAGGTTCCCTGCCTTCAGTGAAGTCAAGGGAGAATCATTTTTATTACGGTCATCCCCAGAACCGTTTTTGGAAACTGATCGCGGCGCTGTGCCGGGAGTATGACCGGCAGGAAATAAGTGAGGTGCAGAAAAGCGGTATATCGGGAGCAGAATCGGCGGGGACAGTAGCTGTGCCGCAGACGATAGAGGAAAAAAAGAAGTTATTGTATGATCACCATATCGCCATCTGGGATGTGATCGCGCAGTGTGATATTGTCGGTTCCAGCGACAGCTCCATCAAAAATGTGATTCCCAACGATATGCATAAGATCTTAGACCATGTGCCGATCGAAAGGATCTATGCGAACGGCGGTNNTGAGCTGTATATGCAGTATTGTTATCCGGTATGCAAAAGAAAGATCATAAAGCTTCCATCCACAAGTCCTGCCAATGCCGCGTTTTCCATGGATAAGCTGTTGGTGGCATGGAGTGTGATTATGGAAAAATGTACGCGAAAGCAATGAGCAGTGTGTGAGTGAGTGAAATTATATGTCACCGGAAGCTTGCTTACGAGTGACATATAATTTTAGGAGCGAACATAGGGCGAAGCCCGCGAATGAGGAAAACCGAAGGTTTTCCGAATGGTGCACTGCTGATATGGTATAATGATCGCGGAAGCATCAAAGGAGAAAATTTTATGGGATTTATAGAATTACTATTGTTAGCAGTGGGATTGAGCATGGACGCTTTTGCGGTTTCCATATGTAAGGGGTTATCCATGAAAAAGGCGTCAGTGAAAGGTATGGTGATCTGCGGCAGCTGGTTTGGTGGTTTTCAGGCGTTGATGCCTCTCATTGGTTTTCTGGCGGGCAGGATGTTTGCAGACGCGATCGCGGCTTATGACCATTGGGTAGCATTCGGGTTGTTATTCATTATTGGGATAAATATGCTTCGGGAGGCATTAGAAAAGAACGAGGGACAGGCGGAGAACGGTGATCTGTCTGTAAAGACGATGTTTGTCATGGCGGTGGCAACTTCGATTGACGCTTTGGCAGTCGGTGTTTCTCTTGCGATGGCAGGTGATGTGAATATCTGGACTGCCGTCATATTGATCGGCTGTACGACATTTATCCTGTCTGCCGCCGGTGTAAAGGTGGGAAGCATCTTCGGCAATAAATTTGAAAAGAAGGCGCAGGCGGCAGGTGGCATCATCCTGATCTTTCTGGGCGTGAAGATATTATTGGAGCATCTGGGGATTTGGAGTTGAATATTAATAAAATGGAAACTTATATCATTTTCTATTAAAACGAAAGGTACGGGGATTAGTGTGAAAAGTGT
>DLOQ01000070.1:894-11180 GCA_002479655.1 Lachnospiraceae bacterium UBA7480 | reverse complement strand
GGATTAATATGACATTTTCTACCAATTTTCTAATTCTATTTGGAGTGGCATTATTATGTTGTGCGGTAGGATTTTATAAGTATGTGTATTTTATCTCCATAGGATATGGCGCCGCTATAGCGGGACAGGGGATTGCAATGCTGATATTGTTTCGTGAGGATCTGACGCTGCCCGTAATCGTATTGTGTACACTGCTGATTCTGTACGGATGCAGATTAAGCGGCTATCTGCTGCTTCGTGAAGTCAAAAGTGTAAGTTATCAAAAGCATATGAAAACGGAGATCAAGGATGGTGCTGACATGAAGCTTGGAATCAAAGTACTTCTATGGATTTCCTGCGGACTGCTTTATGTGATGATGGTTTCCCCGGTCTTTTATCGGATCGAGAATCAGGATGTTCATGGGGACATAGCATTTTACATAGGGATAGGGCTTATGGCCTTTGGTTTGATATTGGAGTCTGCCTCTGATATCAGTAAGAACAGACAGAAGAAGGTCAATCCGAAAAGATTCTGTGACAAGGGACTGTTTAGGATTGTGAGATGTCCTAATTATCTGGGAGAAATGATCATTTGGACAGGAGTATTGGTTGTCGGCGTATCGTCATTTTGTACCGTTGGGCAGTGGATCGTTGCGGTCGTTGGTTATCTGGGAATTATTTATGTCATGTTCAGCGGTGCCAGAAGGCTGGAGATCCGGCAGAATAAGAACTACGGGGACGACCCGGAATATCAGGCATATGTGAAGAAAGTGCCGATCATGGTTCCGTTTGTGCCGCTATACAGTGTAGAAAAATATAAGTTTTTAGTGCTTTAATTTTTTACAGCATTTTCTTGTCCTACAAGGTCGAACTGCCGCCACTTGCCCTGTCGGTAGTCATATCCTGAGCGCCAAATAGTGAGTTAAGATTTTTCGGCATTGAAACCTCCCAAATTATGGAATATAAGCGATACTTATCAATCATAGCGATAATAAAAATTATTGTCAGGGCTGGGTGTTGATAGAATAGAAAAAGTGGTTTAAAATAAAGATGAATTTCACCAATGAAATTTATTCGTTAAAACCAAATAAATTTGGTTTGCTAATATTGTGCCTGCGGCAGCACGAATTCGCAGGTTACGGAAAGGCATGGTTATTTATATGGGCATCCTAAATAAATTTTCTAAATTGATCATAACCCTGTTGGTATTGCTTTTTCTGTTTATTATCATATGCGCGTTAAATCCTGATCTTTCTAAAAGGATAGGGGATTCCCTTTTCCCGAAAGAGGATCAGTCAGTATCTTTGAGCAGCAATCTTACGGATTTGCCGGATCCTGTTGAGGACGGCATATCGGACAATGATATTGCCCAAGAGCCGGTTCAGACGCCGTTGTTTCCTGATTATAATGTGAGTCAGACGGTGATTCCTAATGGAAATAACCAACCCGCTTCTAATGGGTCGCTGGACTGGAGCAGTACAGGAATAGCAAAAGATACTGCGTCCACATATGTTGCGCCTAACACGTCCGGTCTGATCATTCCCAATACGGTCAGCGGTAAGAATGGATATCAGCCGCTGCAGGAGGAATACATACCGGTCAGCAACGCGCAGGCCGAGCAGATTGAAAACCAGTTAGGCACAGGATTTACCGGGGAAGGACTGACGTTTGATCCTTACTGGTATCCTTACTATGGTATGCTGGATGAGAGAGGGCAGCATATTTATTGTCAAATCTATGCCAATGCAAAAGAACTGAATGCTGCATTTACTCCATTGGAGCCGATTACGTCAGGTCAGTTGAAAAACGCGCTGACTGCGGTGTATAACGACCATCCGGAGCTTTTCTGGCTGGACACGGCGTATTACTGCAAATATACTCCGGAAGGACGATGTGCGGAGATCGGCCTGCAATTTAACCGTACTGCGCAGAATCTGGAAAGCGCAAAAGCGGCTTTTGAGAGCAGGGCGAGGGAGATCCTTGACAAAGCGCGGGGATTATCAAGTGATTACGCAAAAGAAGTATATGTTCATGATGCGCTGATAGGCAGTATTTCCTATGACCTCAGGGCGGAGATGAACCAGAGTGCGTACAGTGCGCTGGTAAACGGGCGGACGGTATGCGCCGGATATGCAAGGGCATTTCAATATCTGATGCAGCAGCTGGATATCCCATGCTATTATTGTGCGGGCTATGCCGGAGAGAGACATGCGTGGAATATCATTGTGCTGGATGATGGCTGTTACAATGTGGATACGACATGGGATGATGTCGGTGACGGCACCTATGATTATTTTAATAAGACCGATGCGGATTATGCAAGCAATCACGTAAGGCAGGAGCTTTCCGTGTATCTGCCGCCGTGCAATGGCAGGGCGTACCGCAATCTGGAAAAGCCGACGCAGACAGCATCATCGAATCAGACAGTTTCATCGAATCAGACGACCTCGTCCAATCAGACAGGATCATTAAGAACGCTGGCGGACGTCGGCATATCGGAGTCGCAGGTTATAAAGGATNNCGGAACTGCCATAACCGGATCCTGACAAATGGAAAAGGGGATTACACTTTCTATAATGTGATAGAGGGAAAACAGCTGCTGACCAGATGGGAACAGGAAATGGATAATGGAACTTATAAGGATGAATATATGACTGATGTCATGATAGAAATAGATGCCAGAGACTGCCAGATGCAGCTGCAGGTAGAGGAACTGCAGGGAGACCGGTATCTGATCACGCATAAAGTATCATTGAAATAAGATATGGAATCATGGGCTTAGGAGGAGAAAAACGGAAAATGTCCGAATTAAGCGAATCCATCCGAAAAAGTTTTCAGGAAGGAGACGACATCAGGGATGCGGGTCTGACCTCGCCGGAGGATATCAAGAGGTTTGATAATATTTTATATGGTGCTGATGCGAAGTGGCAGCGTTTGGATGTCTATCGTCCGATTGCTTCGGAAGGAAGGAAGCTGCCTGTGATCGTCAGCGTACATGGCGGCGCATGGGTATATGGTGATAAAGAGCGTTATCAGTATTATTGCATGAGCCTTGCCCAGTATGGATTTGCTGTGGTGAATTTTACTTACCGTCTTGCGCCGGAATATAAATTCCCCAGCCAGCTTGAGGATACAAGCAGTGTGTTTGCATGGGTTTTGGAGCATGCGGAGGAATATGGATTTGACACACGATACATCTTTGGGGTAGGAGATTCTGCGGGAGCGCATCTTCTGAGCCTTTATTCCGCCATCTGCACCAATGAGGAATATGCAAAGAATTATGACCTGCAGATCCCGGAAGGCTTTGTGCCGACGGCGGTTGCACTGAATTGCGGCATCTATGATATGGAGGATGAGGAGAAAAGGGAGGAAGTTACTTTTTCTATTATGGCGGATCTGCTTCCTAAGCGGGGTACGCCGGAGGAATTAAAGCTTGTTTCCCCGGAAAGATACATCACGGCTCATTTTCCGCCCGCCTATCTGATGACGGCAAGCGGAGACTTTCTGAAAAAACATACGCCGTATATGGCGGAACGCCTGACGGAACAGGAAGTGGAATTTGAATATCATTTTTATGGAAATTCTGAAAAAACGCTGGGGCATGTATTTCATGTGAATATGAAGCTGGAAGATGCCGCCGAGTGTAATAAGGACGAATGCAGGTTTTTTAGGAAATATATATTTAAGTAAGTTTCTTCTGTTTAGAGTGATCTATGATAAATAAAAGAAAAGCAGTCATAAGCAGGATCAATATGGTAAGGAGATCCCAGATGTCTGCTCTTGGCTCGGAAAGCAGTTTTGATAATGTGACATTGATGCAAATGGTAAGTGGAATGGCAAGCAGAACACTGATTCCGGCAGCGCGTAATTTTTTGGCGCGCAGACGACAGGAAACAAAATATATGATCCAGAGGTATGCAATGGAGATCAGTGACATACGCCAGCCGATGGCAAATACTGCCGGTACATTGATCAGGATGCCCAGCAGATAAAGATAGGGAACGAGAAAAATACTCAGCGCCATCAGACCTCCGAAGATGCCTTTTTTTCCAAGGATCACGATCGGGAAGGAAATAACATAGGCAAAAATGATAGAGCTTAATGTAATGCAAGACCATGTCAATCCTCCTGTAATGGCAATATCACATATGGAACAGACCATGATCCCCAGAAAAAGCACAACGGAATAAATAACGGCAAACAAAACATTTTTTCTGCTGCTGTTTTCATCTTTTCTTTTCAGGGTGATTAAATTTTCCTCTGCGCTTTGCGCATAAGTGTCCGTATCCATCCGTTCGCCGCTTAATAATTCATTCACTTTGATCCCTAATATTTCACATAGTTCCAGCATAATGGAGGAATCCGGCATACTCTTCCCGTTTTCCCATTTGGAAACTGCCCTGTCCGTAATGTTTAGTTTTTCTGCCAGCTGTGCCTGAGTAAGCTTCTGTTCCTTACGGCAGGCTGCAATAAATGCTCCGATTTTGATCTGATCCATATTGTTTCTCCCATGTCGTATAAAAGTCTGTAGTTTCTGAATATAAGCTTACAATATTTTAACGGATAAGTATACAAACCAGTGGTTGAGTTGTCAAAAATCTTTATTTAATCAGGTTTTCTATTTTAGGTGTAGGCATGACCGGAAGTTTTATATAATCAAAATTATATCTTGACAAACAGGTTTACAGGGTGTAAACTCATGATAAAGGTTTACATCCTGTAAACCGAAGAACATCAAAGGAAGGAAAATGATTATGAGTGATAAGAAATTGGGCGCTATTGAAGCCAGATTTGCAGATATGATCTGGGAGAATGAACCGATAGGTTCGGGAGATCTTGTGGCAATGTGCGCCAGAACGCTGAATTGGAAAAAGTCTACTACATATACCGTATTAAGAAGATTGTGCGAAAGGGGGATCTTCCGGAACCGGGAGGGAATCGTTACATCCCTGATCTCAAGACAGGATTATTACGCGATCCAGAGCGAACAGTTTATTGAGGAGACGTTTTCGGGATCGCTGCCGGGATTTCTGGCGTCATTTACCACAAGGAAAAAACTTTCCGAACAGGAAATAGAGGAACTGGAACGGTTGATAGAAGAGAATAGGAGGAGATAAGCCATGTTGTTGGAAATGTTATCCGGAATCGTCAATATGAGTACGACTGCCAGTATTGTGATCATAGCAGTACTCCTGCTTCGGTTGGTGTTAAGAAAAGCGCCGAAGGTTTATTCTTATCTGTTGTGGTTTATTGTTTTGTTCCGGCTGCTCTGTCCGGTATCCATATCTTCTGCGGTATCCCTGATGGGGATGTTTGATGCTCCGGTAACGGAGGAGGGAGTGATTACCTATATTCCATATGTGGACAACTATGTAAGGGAAGTAACGAAGGTTCATTTTGAAGTGCTTCCTGAAGGAACCCCTTTAAAGGAAACGCCCGGAGAAGAAAAGCCGGAAACCACATATGATCTACAGGAGATTCTTGTCGTAACGGGAGAAGTATTGTGGATTGCCGGTATTGTGTCATTACTTATCTATAGTATATTTAGTCTGGCGCGGCTTAAAGAAAATCTGGTGGGTTCCGTGAAAGTGGACGATAGGATTTATCGTGCGGATCATATTGAGACGCCTTTCGTGATGGGCATCATATATCCGCGAATCTATCTTCCGTCCGATCTTACGGAAACAGAAAAAAATTATATTCTGATGCATGAAAGGCATCATATCAAAAGAGGCGATCATATTTTTAAAGCGCTGTTTTATATGACATTATGCGTATATTGGTTTAATCCTCTGGTTTGGATCGCATTTTATCTGTTTGTAAAGGATATGGAGATGAGCTGTGATGAGGCGGTCATGAACCATATGACAGAGGATATCCGTGCAGAGTATTCAGGTTCCTTATTATGCCTTGCAACAGGACGGCGTTTGATGACAGGTGTCCCGCTTGCTTTCGGGGAAGGTGATACCGGGGACCGGATAAAAAATATCTTAAAGTGGAAAAAACCTAAGACAGGGGCTGTGATTGCTGCGATGATTTTGTGTGCGGCTGCGGCGATTTGTCTGATCACTAATCCTAAAGTGGCAGTTTCCGGCGATGCGGGATCTTCGTCCGGTATGAACGATGCTTTTGATGATGCAGAGTATGCTTCGGCAGAGGAAGCGTTAAGGGCGGCGGTGATCAGATATTATCAGGCATATGCCGTTCCTGCTGATTTTTCCTGTGCCGGCATTATGATACGTTCGGTGGATCTGCCTGTTTTGGCTGATGAAACGGATGCACGCAAAACGGCAATATATTATATTTATGCCATGTATAAGGATATGGATCTTAAGGAAGACGGCGTAAAGGAATTGGTAACCATATCTGCCGCGCCAATGGTCATTACGCTTATTTGGGATGCGGACGGGGGATATCGTGTGGAAGAAGACGGCATTGTGGCGGTCAATGACCTTACGGGAGAAGAATATAAAACCTGTATGCAGGAAAATTTTCCGGAATCGTATCATGAAGACGGTTCCCGTAAACTGTCAGATCTGTACAAGATGCTTTTAGGTATGGATTGTTATGCTCAGGCGGTGGAATATGGACAGCTGGATACGGATGCCATTATAGGAGGACTGGTTGACCATATTGCAGGGGACCCGCTGGCATCCTCGGCAACACAGGATTATATCCGAAATTCGCCGGTAGAGTATCGGGAGCTTCTCTATTATGGAAATGATACGATAGCCTATGCGGAAGCATACCGGCAGACAGGCGCAGCGGATCTGAAGATGGCAATTTTAGATTGCGCGGAGGCGGAGATCCGTACGTATATTGAAAGTCCTGATGAAGCGCAGCAGGAACAGAGTGGAAACTATGATGCTATTGTCGAGCAAGAACGGAATGAGCTGCTTGCGAAGTTGGAACAGCTTAACGCGCAAATTGCCATCACCATGCAGGAATGGAACGAGCTTTCTATGCAGCTGGCACAGCTTAACGGGCAAATTGCTATCGCCGAGCAGGAACAACTTAATGAGGAAATTTCTGCTATGGAGCAGGAACAATACGCTCTGATGGGGCAGCTGGCACAGCTTGGCGGGCAAATTGCCATCGCCGAGCAGGAGCGGGATAATATTCTTATGGAGTTGGAACAGTAGGTAACAGATTAAATACATCTGACATCCTGCTTTTTCAAAAAGCATATGCCGATGCAGGAGATAATCACCCCGGCGGCACAGCACAGAAGCGGTATAAAGTGACCGTGCAGAAGGCTTGCGGCATAAAGGATAGTTTGTTCCCACGCTGTTCTCGCGGTGTTGTCCATGCTTGATAAAAGTATGCTGGCGCACACCCATATCCCCCAGAGAACCCAGTAGATGATCTGACCAAAACGGATCAGGAGGCTGCCGAGGAACAGGCGTATGCCCAAAGCGATAGCTGCAAATGCCAGTGACCAGAAAAAAGCGGAAGAAAAGCTGCCAAACAGCGCCGCAAAAAACGGAAACGCGGATTCTTTTGGAGAGTGCGGATAGCATAAGGGGATCAGTACATTGTATTCCAATTGAAACAGGAGAAAGCAGATGATATACAGAATCAGGCTTCCAAGGACGGTCTGGAACAATTCCATCAGGATGTAGTTTTCCCTTGTTGTGCTCATGGATATGGCAAGCGAAAAATATTTTTTTACGGTAAAAGGACCGCCGATGATCCAGAGTGTAGTGACGGATAGCAGGGACATTGTGCTGCCCAGAGGAGCTACAGGCATAAGGGGATGCCCGCCTGAGATTCCATACACTAAGATCAGATTGTATGCCAGTCCGATCAGATAGACCAGTCCGGTAAGTATAAGTGATGAAACAAAGTATTTTTGAGTGGTGAACCAAAATTTTCTCATATTAATCCTCCATGTTGCAGATCTGCTGCGAATTAAATAGTAATGAAAAACGCTGTCTTTCCGTTACCTGCGAATCGATGCCACAGGCACATTTTTCTATATGTTGTCAATAGTCCTTTTGCCAAAAAGAGTTACGGTCAGTCCATAAATGGTCAGTATGCCTCCGATGATGATCAACCGGGAGGAAGGGCTTGATAGAAACCCTGTTATAAGAGAGAAAGAGTTCAGTGCAAAAAAGGTTAAGCCCGCATAAAGGATGAGCATGATCAGCAGCATTTTTGTATGACCAAAGCGGCGGATCAGAAACCCGTTCAGAACTCCCAAAGTAGCAGATATGAGTTCCGAAATCACAAAGGACAGGATCATATCGGCAGTTATTGAGGCAGAAGCAATCATCTTTATAAGCAGAAAGACCGCAAAGGATTCAACGATAAGCTCTGCCGTGAGAATATAAATACTCAGATAGATATTTCTGCGGGTACATCCCATAGACAGACAAAGATCGATCTGATATTTGATATAGTTGACGGTCAGGCTGCAGGGGATGATGGCAAGGATCACTTCAAAGTATCTTACCATGTTTTCCGCTGAATCACCCATAACTCCGGTCAGAAAGATACCGTAGATCAGACTGCCCAACATAATGATGGAAAATATTTTGCCCTGATACAGGCTGATATATTGTATATGACGTTTGAGTCCTTCGTTCATAATCGTATGCTCCTTTTTTAATTTGGGAAATGTTAATGTAAGCGTTTCCTGCGCCGCGTCCTTAATTGTCGTCTCCGCAGAGTGCAATGAACAGATTCTGCAAAGATACCGGCTGTACCGAGAGGTCATTGGATGACGGAAATTCCCGTCCATGTTCCATCAGTACCGTGATACCCTTGCTGCGCCCGATCTTCTCAGGATGGTATATTTTAAAACCTTCGGCTGCCGCGTCAACGGCATCTTCCCTGCCACTGATATGAATCGCCCTTGATAACAGGTCTTCTGTATTTTCTTTAAGAAGAATGGCGCCGTCTTTTAACATAATGACTTCTTCAAAGACGGGAGAAGCCTCATCAATAATATGTGTGGAGATCAGAAAAGTACGTCCGGTCTTGTCGTATTCCTCCAACAGCAGTTTGTAGAATTTATCACGCATGAACACGTCCAGTCCTGCGACGGGTTCATCCAGCAGCGTATAATCGGCTTTGCTTGCCAGCGCCAGGATGATGGTAAGCATGGACAGCATACCCTTTGAGAGCTTCAGAATTTTTTTGCCCGGTTCCAGTTCAAAGGTTTTTACAAGACGATCCGCCATTTCTTTATCCCAGTGGGGATAATAAATGGAAGCGGCTTTTAAATAATCTTTTACCTTCATCGTGGCGATCGCGCTTTCCGCAACAGGATTCAATTCTCTGGAAAAGCAGATATGGGAAAGCGCCTGCTGATTTTCCCAGACGGTTTCTTCTCCCAGTGTGATAGCACCTGAGGTTGCGGGGCACTGCGCGGCAAGAATGGATAAAAGAGTGGTTTTGCCTGCGCCGTTTCTGCCGATCAGACCGTATATCTTACCGGGTTCCAAGGTAAGGTCGATGTCATGCAGAACTTCTTTTTCTTTATACTTTTTAATGACGCTTTTACACTGTAACGGCATAAGTCCTTTTGCGTTTTCCATGATGATCATTCCTTTCTTCTATCATATTTTTATAGAAAATATCATTATTTTTTTTCTTCTTCGGCTTGGATCATGCGGATCAGTTCTTCTCCCGTGATCCCCAGACTGTGCGCTTCTTCCATCATAGCTTTGAAATAACGCTGGTGAAATTCCTCTTTCCGGTGCTGTCTGATCTTTTCTTTCGCGCCGGAGGCTACAAACATTCCGATCCCTCTTTTTTTATATAAAATATTTCTATCTACCAGAAGATTGATCCCTTTGGCGGCAGTTGCCGGATTGATAGCATAAAGCGCTGCAAGCTCATTGGTGGAAGGCACCCGTTCTTCTTCCAGCAGGATATCCCTGAGGATATCATTCTCAATCATCTCACTGATCTGCAGATATATCGATTTTTCCTGT
Source organism: Lachnospiraceae bacterium UBA7480 (assembly GCA_002479655.1). Taxonomy (GTDB): domain Bacteria; phylum Bacillota; class Clostridia; order Lachnospirales; family Lachnospiraceae; genus NK4A136. The sequence continues at coordinate 1,260 of DLOQ01000070.1, read as the reverse complement.
GTGAGGATCTCATTCATTACCGATCTTCCTTCCCGTTGTTAAGTGATGAAGCTGTTTGGTTTATTCCGAAACAGGTTCTAGTTTCAATTTGCTTTTTCTATGTTACAAAATATGCTTGCGGTTAGTTGGTTAATTACTTGTGTAACTAACTATATCACCTAGAAAATAAAATGTCAACAACAAAATTTTCGGATAAGGATTATCATATCATGAATTGTTCGGCGCATTGCAGTAGAAAATGCCATGATATTGTTTTACAAAGTCGGTAAAATATGGTAAAATATACGCGAAAGCAATGAGTAGTGCGTGAGTGAGTGAAATTATATGCCGCTGGAAGCTTGCTTACGAGCGGCATATAATTTCAGG
>DLOQ01000070.1:0-810 GCA_002479655.1 Lachnospiraceae bacterium UBA7480 | reverse complement strand
TGAGATGGAGCAAAGCGGAATTGAGCTTGGCGCTGCTATATAACAATAAAATCAGATAGGGGTGATCTGTATGAAATGTATCAGAACCGCATTGGAAACAGAAGTTGTAAAGTATGAAGTAGGAAAAAACATGGAAGACGGATTTGAATTGTTATCCGATGTTGTGACAAAAGGCTGGATCGTCACGGATTCTCTTGTCCGCATTAAAAGGGAGAATGGCACCGTGGTATGCCCTTATATCAATACCCGCAGGGGACGTACATTTATCGGCGAAGGTGATTATGTAGTCAGGGACATCGATGGAACCAATCATGTGTGCGGTGAGGATAAAGTATTCAGCCGCTATCAGAAGATAGAGTAAAAGAACTCTAACCTTTTTCCATCAGTAAGAGTAAAACGGTAACAACATTGATCAGATCCGTGAGACGTTCCGTGTTATCAGGCTGCTCTAAAGATAACTGTTCCAGATCGCCGATACTTCCCATGATCAATGGGATATTGGGGATTTCAACTACATTTAATCCTTCCAGATGATCATGTACATAATCCTGAAAAGCTTTCCAGGGGATATCATCAACTTTCATAAGACCGTTCTGGATATTTTCGCAGATCGTTTTGATCATACCTCGTAATTCAATGGTGGAGACAGAACCAAGCGATTTGTTCCGATCCGTGAAAAAGAGAAANNTGTATGATATTTGCGGCACGTCCCGTGTCGGCAGGTTTTTCTTCGGACAATGATCTGAGCTCATGGATGGTGGTAAGGGTCTGCGCGATCTCTTCATCATTCATGCGCTTTTTTGATTGGAG
>DLOQ01000065.1:20612-32185 GCA_002479655.1 Lachnospiraceae bacterium UBA7480 | reverse complement strand
CCAAACTGCTCCAGCGTCAGCGCTTCGCCCCGGATGGTCTCGCTCAGATTCATTTGCCTCAGGGCTTCTATGACCGCCTCCCTCGTCAGATGCAGTCCGCTGTCATTGCTCAGACCATTTGCAAGCGTCTTACGCCGCTGGTTAAATGACGCCCTGATCAGCCGGAACATATATTCCGGATCAGATACCCTGATCGGCGGCTCCGGATACAGCGTCAGACGGATGACTGCGCTGGCGACCTTCGGGCGCGGCATAAAACATTCCGGCGGCACGCTTACCATGACCTCCGGCTTCGCATAATACTGTACCGCAAGGGACAGCGCCCCATAATCCTTCGTCCCCGGACCAACCTGCATCCGTTCCGCAACTTCCTTCTGCACCATGATTGTGATATTGTCCAGAGGGAGCTTCTTTTCCAGAAGATTCATAATGATCGGTGTCGTAATATAATAAGGCAGGTTTGCAACCACCTTAAACGATTTATACTTTGCATCTTCCCCTTCGCCGGCAAGATGTTCCGCCGCCAGCTGATGCAGATCGATCTTTAGGATATCCTGATGAATGATCGTCACATTATCATAGCTCCCCAGCGTATCCTTTAAGATCGGGATCAGATCGCCGTCGATCTCCACCACGATCACTTTTCCTGCCCGCTCGGCAAGATACTGCGTCATCGTGCCGATGCCGGGACCGATCTCCAGAACGCAGTCCTCCTTCGTAAGCTGCGCGCAATCCACGATCTTTTCCAGCATATGTGTATCCACGAGAAAATTCTGCCCGTACTTTTTCCGAAACACAAAATCATATTTATTTAATACTGCTGCCGTTGCCGTCGGCGTTCCAAGATTTGTCATATAAGTATTTATACCTTTCCAAAATCTGCCAATTTTAACGTGCTTTAGCGCTATGCCGCAGATATAATATTTACAAAACGAAAACTCTTGTCTTTGAAAAATCCCGGCAGACAGCTTTTCATCCACATTCATAACAATTTGCCATTGAACGCCTTCTTTAACGCTCAATATGAAACAATCTATGTGTATTCTCCCACGCCATCTCTTCCACCTGCGCAGGCTCCATCCCCTTGATCCTTGCGATCTCCTCAATGATATACGGGATCATCAGCGAGGAATTTCTTGTGCCCCGGTGCGGCTCCGGCGCCAGATACGGGCAGTCCGTCTCCAGCAGGATCCTGTCCATCGGGATAGCTTCCACAGCCTCTTTCAGTTTCTTTGCGTTTTTAAAAGTGACTACTCCGCCGATACCTATGTAATACCCCATTTTCACATATTCTGCTGCCGTCTCCTTCGTATAGGAAAAGCAATGGATCACACCGGTCACATTCTTTCGTTCCCTTAGAATGTCCAGCGTATCCTGACAGGCGTCTCTGGAATGGATGATGACAGGAAGCTTCATTTCCTCCGCCAGATCAAGCTGCAGGTGGAACCATTTCTTCTGGACATCCGCCTCCGGTTCATCATAATAATAATCCAACCCTATCTCTCCGATCGCCACGATACCCTCCCCAGATGCCGCTGTCTTAAGATAAGCAAGATCTTTCTCTGTCAGGTGTTCCGTTTCCGACGGATGGATCCCGACAGCCCCGTAAAATTCAGGAAAGGGATCCCCCTGATATTTCTTTACATATTCCAACACATCCTTGATCGACGCCAGATCCGAACCGACGTTCATAACCTTCCTGATCCCATGCTCATACAGGGAAGAAAGCAGATCCTCCCTATCCTCATCAAATCTCGCGTCATCATAATGTACATGACTGTCAAATATCATGTATGAAACCCGCCTTTCGTCCCTATTGATAATATCATAATTGCGTATACTTTAAATAATCACTTCTTTTATGCTTATTTCATCATAAGCTTTACTTTATCATTTGTTTTACTTATCATTTAATTTATTTATCATCTGTTTTACTTATCCTCCGGTTTATTTTCATTTACGCAGTCGTCAAATTCCTTTAACGTATCTGTTACAAAGGCGCGGATATTATCCACACATTCATCAATACATTCCATGCAGTCAAGCGCCTGTTTATCCACATCTTCCGCTTCTAATCCGGATTTTAACACGCCCATCATGCCATGCAGCGCATTTAATTGCTGTAGGACATTGTCCATGCCGTCTTTTAAAATGATCGTCTCTCTATTTTCTATCATATTTGATTCATCCTTTCCAGTATTATTTTATTCAATCGAACCCTGCGGTTTTTTATTCATTTCCTGCATCTTAAAACTTCTAAAAATTTTCTTCCTTCTATAAATTCCAGATACCATTTCACTTATTACAATTGATATGTTTAGAATCACCATCGCTGCATATACTATAATTTGTCATACCTTAATTGGTAAATTTTCATATCAAGGAATCAATACTATATACAGATAAGAAATAGACCGTTTATTTAAATAATGATACATTCGCGAATGTATAAAAAACAGAAGCTTATTTTTAGACAGGGAAATACAACTGTACCCTTGACATTTAATAGACATTTCCCTATTTATTATAAAATATTGACGATAGTTGTCAATATTTTCAAAAAAATAAAAAAAATACTTGCAAACACGGATACATTATACTATAATAGCTTTTGCGTGTACAGATAAATGCACCGCTAGCTCAGTTGGTAGAGCACCTGACTCTTAATCAGGGTGTCCAGGGTTCGAGCCCCTGGCGGTGCACTAAAGGCATTCGTTTTGGCGTTACGCCGGGGCGGGTGTTTTTATTTTGTATTTGTTTATTTTTTTCCTTTTATTTATATGACAAAATAAAATTGTATGTTATTATAATATAAGAATGATATGAAAATCAAAATTTCTTACTTGTTTTATATTGTTGATTTTACCATAATATATCGGTTTTCAGGAAAGGCACGGTCAATCAATGAAAACTTCTCCGGTTAAAAAAATTTTAGCTGTTTTGGGTTCTCTTCTTTTATGCGCTTATATCGTGACGCTTGTCGTTCTTTTATATAATTTTACGGAAAAGCCCCGGACTACTTCCTTAATGATGAAAGAAACGTATCATGAATTCTCCACATCTGTCATTTCGACAGGGGATGCGGATGATCCGGACGCTTACACTGTTCATACGGGCTCTCCCTTTAATCAGGGACCCTCCCCTTATGAGAAGCTCTATCGTGATCCTCTGGTAACATTAAAAGGCAATGGTCAGGATCAGGTGACCGTCATGATCTATATGAACGGTTCCAATCTTGAATCAGACTATGGCTGTGCGACAACAGATATTAAGGAAATGCTGTCCGCCGATCTGAATGACAAAGTATCCGTCGTGATACAGACGATGGGAACCCGGAAGTGGCAGGATTATGATATCGCGTCGGATCATGCCCAACGCTATCTCATAGAAGATGAGGATCTGGTTCTTGTAGATGACTCTTTGGATCAGGAAGATTGCACAGATCCGAAGACCTTGTCGGATTTTATCATCTGGTCTGAAAAAAATTATCCGGCTGACCGCTATATCCTGATCCTTTGGAATCACGGCGGCGGCTCTGTAGAAGGCTTTGGCTACAATCAATGGGGACGCTACAGTGATTCGCTGACCTTGGATGAGATGCAGTCCGCACTGAAAGATGCCGGCGTTGCCTTTGATTTTATCGGCATGGACAGCTGTATCATGTCTTCCATTGAGATCTGCTATGCCTTATATGATTACTGCGATTACATGGTCTTGTCCGAAGATTTTGAATCCAGCCTCGGATGGAATTATATAGGATGGCTGTCAGCGCTTGCTAACAATACATCCATTGATACGGTGTCTCTGGGAAAGATCATTATAGACGACATGGTGGAAGCCAATGAAAAAAACCATCGTGAAGGAATGGCATCCACGCTAACCTTGATCGATCAGAAATATATCCCCACTCTTTTTGAAGAATGGGAAAATTTTGCTTATGCTAATACGGAAGAGCTTCTCGCCTGCAATTACAGCTGTGAGGTCATCCGTTCGGGACGTCCGCTGTCCATCCGAAGAAAACACAATCCCTTCATAAAGGTTGATTCGGAGCTGCAGGAATACTATGTTACCGACATGCTTGCCGTAGCGGCATCCATCAATTCCGCATATTCAAAATCATTGACGATACATCTGAACAATGCCATTGCATATTACAATTATACGGACAGCAATGCCGGTCTGACGGGATTGTCCGTGACGCTTCCTTATGGCGACCGTTCCTTTTACAGAGATCAAAAGAAGATCTATACTCTCTGCGGCATTGATTCGGAATATATCGAATGGCTGGAACAATTTACTTCCGTCACAGATGATCCGACCTCCTATGAGGACAACAACGATAACAATAACACCGGCACAGACTCCACCGGCGGATTTATCGGCGGGGAAGGGCTCTGGTAAGCTTATCACTCCCGATAGGTGGAAGCTGCCTGATCCTTGTTTTGCGTATGATGCAGTTCATATTTCCAGATGTTATTAAAATCCTGTTTCTGATACATCTTATAGAAACTCGCAATAAAATCACATACCAGCAAAGTGGTCAGCGCAATGCTGATCACTTTTATGCATTGCGGCTTCATCTGAAGCACGCTTTGCATGATCGGATCAAAAAGGTTGCTCATAAAGAATGTGATGATCCCCGCAAACATTATGCTCGTCGGCACGGAAGTATATTTTGTCAGATGTAATGGGATCCACTCATAATTCCAGTATTCGATGCCGCATACTTTTTCTACCAGCGTCCCAAGCAGGATCTCCCCCACGCTTACCAACACAAAAGAAAGCGCATAATAAAACAGGTAAGACGCTGTCCCATCCGGAATACAGCGCATGATCCCCCAATCCGCCAGCTTCTGCGGCGTGCCAAATAAGAAATAGATCGCCAGGACCATTAAACCGTATCCCAGCAAAAACGGCGCGTTCATGTTCCTATTATCAATATATCCTTTTGTGATTGCCAGCCACGTATTTTCCGTAATATATCCTAAAAATGCAACGACGGCAATCATGATGCCATATACATAAATCAGTGTTTCCATATTAGATCCTATATTCATATGATCACTCCTTTCTCGTAATACTCTTATAGACAATTACGGGACTCTCCATTATTTATTCCAACAGGTACGCAATATATACGATATTACGCACAACGTACACAGCCAAAACATTCCTTTGTGCTTTCTTTTCTTTTATAACTAAATAATAGCACATTTGTATCGACGTTACAAATGTAACACCGAAAATATTTTTGAATTTTTTGTGTCCTGATGCTTATTATGTACAAAATTTTTACTTTTAATTTACACCATTGCCAAAAAAGAGGTATAATGTACATGAAAGGAAGTCCAGATCATGAATATCCTAACCACCGAACTCGAAAAGCGTAAAATCAAGCGGATGTCCAACGAAGAATCTAATCAGCTGACAAAAGAATGTCTGCAGACTGCATTGATTAATATTATGGCGACCAAGCCATTTAACAAGATCACCATTACTGAGCTGGTACTTCAATCCGGGGTATCAAGGACTGCTTTTTACCGCAATTACAAAACAAAAGAGGATATACTGAAGGAACTGAGCAATGAGATCATCCACACACTTGCCCTGACGATATCGGAATTTCGCGCCCACAGTAATGACAAGGGATGGTATTATGGCATCTTTACATCCGTACAGGACAATGCCAAGATCCTTCTGCTTCTCCTTCAATCCAATACAGCCATCCGACGTATTTTTGATGCCAGTTCATTGATTGAGATGATAAATCCCCCTGCCACCAGACAGGAGCATTACGAAAATCTTGCATTTGAAGGCGCGTTTTTTAAGATCATACTGAACTGGCTGGAAGGCGGCATGAACGACAGTATCAATGATATTACAGACTATTGTGTAAAATTATGCGGCAATAAAAATTATAATTAAACCATTTTATAAAGTTTGGCAAATGATTTGACAATCCGTTCAATTTATTGTATTATCATTCATGTGTGTTATTTTTAATATGTTTTTACGTCGCGTGGCTCAGTTTGGTAGAGCGCTGCGTTCGGGACGCAGAGGTCGCAAGTTCGAATCTTGTCGCGACGATTGATATAAACATGGATCTCCTTGGGAGTCCATGTTTTTTAGCTTGATATATGCAGGAAACAACTTCATTTTACAAAATGCAACGCCAAAAAACTCGCCATATAAGCAGCAAAATTTATATTTTCACGAAAGGATCCGAGGTATCCGATATGCATTTTGATCCATCATTTTATCAGGAAGAGACCCGCTGCGGCTTTACGGTAACGGAAAAAATGAAAAAAGTATGGGCTGTAGAGCTTGCCATCCTGGAAAAATTCGATCAGGTATGCCAAAAGCATCATCTGACCTATTTTGCTTTTTTTGGAACCCTTCTGGGCGCAGTACGCCATCAGGGCTTTATTCCATGGGATGATGATATAGATATTGTAATGTTGCGGAATGAATATGAGAAATTTCAGGCAATCGCACCACAGGAATTTTCCGATCCGTATTTCTTCCAATCTTCTTATAATGATAATATGCTCTGGACGCTTTCCAAGATCAGGGACAGTCGGACAACCGCGATCGAATTTGATGATCCTGAACTAAATCAAGGCATCTTTATTGATATTTTTCCATTGGATGATGCACCGGACGGATCCCCTGCCATGAATACCGTCAGCAAGATCCAGTCGCTTATCTGGCGCGCCATCGTCGAACCGCAGAGATTATATGAACGTATGCAGCAGGGCGAAAGATTCATCCTTGATCGGGATATGCTTTCAGATATATTAAATATGGATATTCGGTTAAGATTTAAAACATTTGAATCATTTTGTCTTTCCCATTTCGGAAAATCCGAATGGGTCAATTTTATCGCTTATATCATAGCAAACAGTTCCGAACCGCCGCTTAAAAGGGAATGGTTTCAGAAGATAGAATATCTCCCTTTTGAAAATATCAAGATCCCCGTTCCGGCGGAATACGACAAGATCTTGACGACTCTTTACGGGGATTATCATCAGATGATCCAAGGCGGTTCCGATCATGAAAATATCATCTTAGATCCGGATATCTCCTACAAGGAATTTATGCAAAAAATGGATCCTGAACGGCTGAGAGCGATGCTGGGTCTCTCATGATCTTTCCTCTTTATTGAGCGTATCAGCCGCGCTTAGCGCAGATCAATTCGACGGAGGAATAAGAAATGACAATAGAAGAACGGGTAAAACGTTACTTTGATTTAGCATCTATGCCCCAAAATCTACCTTATGATAAAAGCGGTTTTTTGCGGGAACTGAATATTACAGAGGATGATATTTTTAACTACCAGAAGAAGCTGAAAGATGAAGTAAGCATGAAACCTACGGAAAAAAGAGACATCCTGATAAAACAGGTTATAAAACCGCTGCTTAAAAAATATGGTTTTTCCACAGGCGGCTCAGACTGGCGTCGTGAAACAGAAGATGCATATATTTTTATTCATTTACAGAATTCGCACTTTAATGATATTGTAACAGGAGCCCATTTTTGTTTTCATATAAGCGCTTCCAAAAAAGATAAAATCAAAGAAAAACTTTCTAATCAATGGATGTACAATCAGTTTACAACCGAACTGAAGTCTTTTAATTTTCTGCCATACTGTGGACTGCTTTCGCCATATTATTGGGGAGACTGGTATCAAATCGACGGTTATAAAGACTATCTTCCCACAGATACCCCCATAGAAGATATCTGCAGTCAGATAGGTGAAGATTTTGACAAATATGTCCTGCCGGAATTATCCGTAGTTCAATCTTACGAAGACTTTTTAGACCTTCGTACACAAAAGTTGAAACGATATGAGGAGAAAGAGATCCGGCTGTTACAATTTTACCGTGCAGTACAAGTGTCGACTACAGCGTATGGAGAATCCGTCTTTCCTTCACTTGTAAATCGCAGGAAAGAATTAGGGTTAAATATTGATGATATCACATCCCATTTGGAATGGCTCGATATCTGCATGGAACAACATTATCTTACAAAACGCAATGCCAAAGAACTCGCCATAAAAGCCGCAAAAGAGGAACCTGTTTAATCAGGAAGCTCCCCGCTGCGTGATGATCTCCACAAAGATCCCGTCAGGATCCTTTATGAAAAAATACGGCCGCCCCAGACGCCCTTCCTTGATGACGGGCATCTCTCCAATCAATCCTTCTTTTAATAAATATTCTGCTGCCCTTTCGGGATCCGCTACGGCAAGCGCCATATGCTTTGCTCCATTGACGTGGAGATCCGTATTCAGCGTTTCCACAAAATCCGGCGTCGCCTCGCTGTCTGGATAACAGAACATCTCCAAAAGAAAGCCGTCCTTTTCCATCTGCACGATCCTGACGCTTCCGTCTTCCGCCTGATAATCCTTTACCGTCTGAAATCCCAGCTTCTCATAAAATCCCATGCTCTTTTCGATATTGCTGACGCTGATGGCATAATGATCTATGCTGAACATCTTCGACTCCGCTTGCATCTTGTGTCCGCTCTGACTGCCGCTTTCCTGCAATAACACCTCCAGCTCCGCTCTCGCCTGTTCATAATTTTGAAAACGCACCGTGTGAAATCCAAGCGCACGCGCGCTTTTAATGTTATCTTCCCGATCATCCAAAAAGACGCATTCCTCCGGCTTCAGATCATACGTCATACACAGAAGCTTATAGATCTCCGGATCCGGCTTGACCATCTTCACATATCCCGATACGATCCTGCCGTCTACAGCATCCGCAAAGGTAAATTTCCCCTTTGCATGCATCGCGAACAGATCTTTCGGATAATTGGACAAAAGATAGACCTGATAGCCTTCCCGCTTAAGTTCCCGGATCCATGGCAGCGCATAAGGGAAAGATTCCACAATATCATTGATCTGTTCAAAAAAGGCATCCGCCTCCACGGGATATTGGGAGACGCTGTCTTTCATATCACGGATGACCTCTTCCGCAGGCCGGACGCCAAGATCCAGATCCCCCCAAAGCATATTTTCGACAATATTTTTACTGAAAATATCCGTTATCTCCTTAGAAAATCCCAGATCCTCCATATATTCCCGATACCGGAAATTCACCAGAACCATCCCAATATCAAATACCACGTTCCTGATCATACTGATAATCATTCCTTTCTGAAATCTGAAAAAGCATTTAACAAAAATTTTACCACAAATATGATTGTAAAACAAATACTATTAGTGGTATCATTTAGATAATATCGCTTAAACTGATAAATAGGATCAAAATATAAGAGGCTTGGTTTGTTATGTCGGGATTTAACGCGCATTACTTTTTTGGGAACAATCATCTACAGTTATTGGAAGATTCTGATATTAAAAATATATGTAAAAAATATTCTAATGTTTTTTCCATCGGTCTGCAGGGACCGGACATCTTTTTCTATTTTGTGATCGCGGGATTTTCCGAAGGGAAAAATCTTGGCTCGCTTGTTCATGTGGAAGAGACGGACCGGTTTTTTCAGAATATGTACCGTGGATTATCCATGTTTCAAAACCGGCCTGTCGAGAAGGCAATCGCGATCGCCTATATGTCCGGATTCTTAGGACATTATATTCTGGATGTCCATACGCACCCGTATATCTATGGGCGCACGAAATATACAGAAAATCCTGATGCCGCATATTACGACAGACATGTATTTTTGGAATCGGATATCGACCGGCTGATTCTGGAACGCTATTCCGGTCTGAAACCATCCGAATTTTATCAGGAGCGCACGATCCTCTTATCCAAATCCGAGTGCAGGGTCATCACGGATCTGTTATATTACACCTTTAAAAAAACATACGCCTCCGTAAGAACCTTGCGCGCATTTATCCAAAGCTCTCTCTACACCATGCCCCTTGGATGTTATGTGCTTCATGATAAGCATGGACGTAAGAAAGCATGGCTGCGCAAGCTGGAAGATATCTTTTTAGGATATCCGCTGGCATCCACGCTGGTTCCCAGTGATACGCTTTTATTCTTCAGGGATCCCCTGAATCTTTCCCATAAAAAATGGTCCAATCCTTGGGATCAGACCACGATTTCTTGTGAAAGCTATATGGATCTATATGAAAATGCAGGCGCGGAATATCTTGATATCCTGCGTGAATTTAACGGACTGCTGGCAAATGACCGGCTGACCATGTCCGACTCCTTCTTAAACCGTCTTGGCAACCGCTCTTACCACAGCGGGCTGGACTGCAATATACCTTCCTAATCTGATCCTACTCAATGTGGATATTCTATTCAATATGGATACAGCTTCTGATATCGTTTATAGTGCCGCTGCTGTACGAAGTAGGCGCTTTACTGGTATCCTTTTTTCCGCTGGCATCCGTCGTCGTGATCCACATGATGATCGGATTATTAAAGGTGCCTTTATAAGAAAAATAGATGGTAGCATTATTCCCATGGGCAGAATGAAGCATCTCCCGATATGTCGCAGATTGCAGATTATTCCAGCCTAATGTTGAAAGTACTTCCTCACAAAAACGGTTAGGATTAGAAGGATTTTCCAAAGAATCTAATGTAATTGTTCCAGTTCTCATCGCCGTCAGAATCTGATTAGAAGCCGGATCCGATACAACATCCGGATCAACGGATGCATAAACCACCGCATCATGTNNCTGCGTCCAACAGCTGCGAATCTGCCGATACATTGGCTTTTTCTATGTACTTTAACAACAACGGTGCCATAATGCCCACAAGAACTGCCATGATTGCAATAACAACGAGCAATTCTACCAGAGAAAAACCTTTATTATCTTTCATAGTATCTTTCATAGGGCGACATACCTCCACTTTCTATTATTAAATTATAATTTTTTACAGATAATGTCAACCATTCTGCACCAGTTAAGCATTTTCTGTAATGAAATCATAATTTTTGGATGATATACTTATGTATTGGGTTTCCCATGGAGGAAAACCGTTCCTCATATTCNNGAAGGTCGTGTGTGATCTGTACGAGCTTCCAGCCGGAGGATGCCTCTAACTCCTCTTCCGCAAATGCAAACAGCTCCGTATTGTCCGTCTTAAATTCAATCAAACTGTCTTTTTTCAGGATCTGAGCATACCGCGCCAGAAACTGTCTGCTGGGAAGCCGCCTTGCGGCATGGCGGTCCTTGGGCCACGGATCGGAAAAATTCAGATAGATCCTGTCGATCTCATCTGTAGAAAAAACCTCCGTTATATACTCTGCATCCATCCGGATCAGCCGGATATTCGGCAGCGGCTCCTGCTCCATCTTCTGTACCCCGCGAAGCAGCACCGTAGAGTATTTCTCAATACCGATATAATTGATCTGCGGANNTTTTTTCGGGCAAGCTCCATCAAAAACCTGCCTTTTCCCATACCGATCTCCAGACGGATGGGATAATCATTTCCAAATTCTTCATTCCATTTTCCCTTGAGCAGCTCCGGCTCATGTACAACATACTCACTCTCCGCGATCATTTCTCTGGAACCGGTTACATTTCTAAGACGCATGATATCCTCCTCGTTTTCCTTTTGTAATATAACAGGTAATTGCGAAACTCTAAT
>DLOQ01000065.1:5313-20526 GCA_002479655.1 Lachnospiraceae bacterium UBA7480 | reverse complement strand
TTATGAATTTGTCAATGCTGCACAATAATATTTACGTTATTGAGAGTTTCGTAATCACCTATCTTGTATTATAAGGTAATTGTAAAACTCTAATCGGGTTCTTTCGCATTTACACAGCATTTCATATATAAATTATTTATTATAATTACAGGCATTGCAACCATTATTTTTATATTTTATACAATTAATATTCTACTACAAAAATATTCTATCGTAAATTTGTAAAAAATGGTTTGGTTTTTCTACAAAATAGTGTATTATTAGAGTAATTATACACACGATAGTAGTGTGAGAAGTTTTATCCTTGAAAGGTAACGGTTTGATATAGATGAAATATAAGCTGACATATCGCATATTCACAGTCATTCTGTGTTTTTTTCTATTATTTTCTTACACCGTGCTTCCGGTGCATGCAACCCAGGAGGAACTTCTGGAGGAAGCGGAAGAACGGAAAAATGAACCCGTAGAAAGCAATAATGTGGAAAACTGGCCGCAGGGACCGCTGATCGGCGCCAAAGCAGCCGTACTGATGGATGCGAATACTGGAGCGATCCTTTACTCTAAAAATATGGATGAAGCACTGTATCCGGCAAGCATCACAAAGCTGATCACCTGCCTGATCGCAGTTGAAAACTGCTCTTTAGACGAGATCATCACCGTCAACCAGTCCGCCATTGATGCCAATGACAGCGACGGTTCTCACATGGGACTGACCGCGGGAGAACAGCTGACATTGGAAGAACTGCTGTACGGCATCCTGATCAGTTCCGCCAATGAAGCCTGCAATGCCGTAGCCGAGCATATTGCCGGCTCTCAGGACGCATTTGTCGAAATGATGAATGAGCGCGCCAAGGAGCTTGGCTGTACAAATACGCACTTTGTGACCACCAACGGACTGCACCGTGACGAACATTATACCACAGCTCACGATATGGCTTTGATCGGACAGGCATTTTTTGAGCATGACATTTTGTGCAAGCTCTCCTGTATTCCGGAATATCATCTTGAAGACAATGCCTATCATGATGAACACTGGCTTCATTCCAAGAACAGTCTTTATGAAGGAAGACAATATTATTATGAACCCCTGATAGGCAGCAAGACGGGATTTACCAGCAAATCAAGACAGACTCTTGTTTCCTGTGCGGAGCAGAACGGCATGAAGCTGATCTGCGTCATCCTGATGGAAGAAAGTCCATACCAGTTTGAAGATACCGTGAATCTGTTTGAATACGGATTTTCCAATTTTGCGCCGACGATGCTTTCCAATTATTACAATCCGTACGAGATCAACCATTCCGATTTTTTCAATACGGACAATGACATCTTTGGCAGCACCTCTCCCCTGATCTCCATAGACAGAGGCGCAAAGATCATCCTGCCGGTAGGTGTAGATTATACAGAAACAGAATATTCCCTTACTTATGATGATCATTCGGAAGATATCCTTGCGCGGGTCGATTATACTTATCACGGCATGTACCTTGGGAGCGCTTCTATTACGCTGACCGGCAATACTACGCCGGAATTTACTTTCGACGATCATTTTGAGACGGAAGAGGAAGCCGCCGGTACAACGGAAGAAAACGCTGATGCGCGGAATCAGATCTTTGTCAATATCTACTGGGTGTTGATCGGCATCGTCGTTGTCGGGGTTGTCATTGTGATCCTGTTGATCATCAAGAACATATTAAAGAATTTTCATTTTGAACAAAAGCGTGTTAAAGACATCCAAAAAAGACGGAATTCCGGATATCGGAGAAGGCCTGTGAGAAGAACGCCCGCAAGAACAATAAATCGTTCCATGATGAATCGTACAACCATAAATCATTCAACAAAAAATCGTCCTACAATAAATCGTCTTCCACTGTTCCGTCCGACTACGGAACGGTCGAAGTTAAATTACAAAAAAACACGCAAGAACGGTTTTGATCAATGGAAAAAGACGGAACAGAAAAAAAATGCCATGAAAAAAACACAAAACCCTGTAAAACGTAATGATATCAATTTTGATGATTTTAATATCAAATGATTAAAATATTAAAGATTTTGAAATAAAATGATCTTACATTATTTGATAATGGCATCAACTGATTTCAGGATGGCAGATCAAAAATCGTATCCTTTGTCTTTTTGTTGATGAACCGTTTAAACTCATCAAAATCCGCATCATGCAGAAATCCCTGCTTAAAAAGAACCTGCCCATGCTCCGCCATCCCCCGTTTTCCAAGGATCAGGATATAGCTGTCTTCTGTCTCATACGCCTTGGAGATACTGGAATATTTAAAGGAAAATGATTTTTCATTGACACGGACGCAGACCTTATCCTGCTGAAAATGAAGAACCATCGTGACAGCCGGTCCATATTCATCCTTCAATCTTCTGAAGTTGATCCACTCACTGAACTTATAACCATAAAAGATCATAAATGTAAAATAAACCCCAAAACCGAGAAACACCAGACACAGCTTTGGCAGCCGCAGATAAAAAAACGCAACAGCACACAAAATATACATAACCACAGCCAGCGCCGCTGATAAAACCTGTATCCGTTTATTCATCGCGCGGAAGGTCATTTTACAATACTGTTGATGGAGTTTTCTTGTCAGAATAAAACGATTTTCATAAAATATCTTTGCCATGGCTACAGTATAATGTACATCTTTTATACTGTCAAATAAAACCCTCTTTTAAATAAATGGCACATAAATTATGACCTGTTTTATCTTGATTATAACTATATTTCTCATAGTCATTCTTTGTACAAAAGTTATAATAAGCAGTAACCTTATTTGTCAATTTGGACGATTATGAACTTTTTTAAGCCCATTTGAATGTTTTTATTGATATATTATTTTAATTGTGACATATTTAAATCACGATAGACCAAAACACTTCATAATACGCCAATAGGAGGTGATGTAAATGGTCTATACGGTAACTTTTAATCCCGCCATTGATTATGTCGTCCATACGGATCATATGAAATTAGGGGAGATAAACCACCTGCAGGGTGAGGAAATCTATTTCGGCGGAAAGGGCGTCAATGTTTCCAATGTACTGAAAGAACTTGGGATCGAATCAAAAGCGCTGGGATTTGTAGCCGGATTTACAGGGATCGCCATCGAACAAAGCTTGAAACAGAACGGCATCGAGACGGATTTTGTTCATCTTGATAAAGGCACCTCGAGGATCAATGTAAAAATCAAATCCGCTGAGGAAACAGAGCTGAACGGTCAGGGTCCGGACATTCCGAAGGAGAAGGTGGAAGAATTATTTCAAAAGCTTGACCGCTTAAAAGACGGCGATATCCTTATCCTCGCGGGAAGCATCCCTTCCTCGCTTCCTTCCGATATCTACGAACAGATCCTTGCGCGTCTGGAGGGCAAAAACATCAAGGCTGTCGTAGATGCCACAAAGGATCTTTTAATGAAAGTCCTGAAGTATAAGCCGTTTCTGATCAAGCCGAACACCTTTGAACTGGGAGAACTGTTTGGCGTGACGCTGAAAACAACAGACGAGATCACGGAATATGCAGGAAAGCTCAAAGAAATGGGTGCTGTCAATGTCCTTGTCTCCATGGCGGGCGACGGCGCGATCCTATTAGACGAAAACGGCAGCACACATATCTGCGGCGTATGTAAAGGCAAGGTCAAAAATTCCGTCGGCGCCGGAGATTCCATGGTGGCGGGCTTTGTCGCAGGCAGCATGGACGGCGATTATGAATACGCATTAAAGCTGGGAACGGCAAGCGGCGGCGCAACCGCATTTTCGGACGGACTGGCAAAGAAAGAAGATATTTTTAAATTACTTAAACAGTTAAACTAAGAAAGGCAACTGTATATGTAAATATTTTTCTCCCTTACGACTGATGCTCTTTACGTATATTTGCAAGTTCATCATAATGTCCTGTAATATCTTCATCTGCATCAACAGCGGCAACCGCTCCGCTCTTGTAAACAACTTTGAGTAGGATGGGGGTAATGATCGTTGTGATCACCACCATGATCACCACCGGTCCCACAAAAGCGCTTCCCAGCAGTCCAACTGCGATTCCTTTACTTGCCACTATGAGGGCAACCTCTCCTCTGGACACCATTCCGACTCCGATCCGCTTGCACTGGTTTGACTGATATCCACACATCTTTGCACCCAGACCGCACCCGATAATCTTTGTCAGGACCGCCACAATCACAAGTACCAGAGTAAACAGAATAATATCGGGCGTCATCTTCGGAATCGTAACAGAAAGCCCTATATTTGCAAAGAAAACAGGGGACAGCAAAAGAAAGGATATGACATCAAACTTTCCCAGCAGATATTCGGTCTTTTCCGTATTAGAAATAATCAGTCCGGCTATGTATGCTCCGGTAATGTCCGCTACGCCAAACAGCCGTTCCGACAGGTATGCCATAAGCAGGCAAAACACGAAAGCCGCGATCACATGCCGATGGCGCATTTTATCCGCGCTTGACATCCAAAATTTGTAAACCTTATAAAACAGGAAGCCCGCCACAATGGCAAATACAAAAAATCCCACTATTTTAGCCAGAACGATTATAATACGGACGGAAGGGTCTGCCACACTTGTAATGATTGTCAGCGCAATGATTCCCAGAATATCATCAATGATTGCCGCTCCAAGGATCGCATTACCGGAATGTGTTTTCAATCTTCCAAGCTCTTTCAGCGTCTCTACGGTGATGCTTACGGAAGTCGCAGTCAGGATCACTCCTATAAAGATGTTCTGCAGCAGAATACTGCACGAAGCGTCTGACTGAATTATTTCCGGCTTATTAAAGAACCATGCGCACAAAAATCCTCCCCCGATCGGTACGATAACACCGCAAACCGCAATAACCAGAGAAGCTTTACCACTCTTTTTTAACTCCTTGATATCCGTTTCCAGTCCGGCGCTGAACATCAGAACGATCACGCCCAGCTCTGCCACCGTCCGCAAGAAATCTGTTTCCTCCATGATCCCAAATACAGCCGGTCCCAGCAGAAGCCCTGCCAGCAGCGCGCCAACCACCTGCGGCATCCTTACTTTCGTTGTTGTAATCCCTAATAATTTGGTAAACATCAATATGATTGCCAAGTCAAGTAAAAATTGATAGCTTTGCATCTGTCTCATCTCCCATTTTCAAATTTTTGATAATAGAAAAAGATCGATTTCAGTCTAGCATTATTTTTCCTGCATATCAATACAATTTTACATCAATTTACAACTTTCGATTTTTGCTTTTTAAATTTTTTAATTGGCTATTTCAAAAGGATAAAAGAAGCATATTTTTAAATTTTTCAAAAAAATTCAAAAAGGTAATTGACAAGGATATATTATCTGTATATATTGTATATATACAATAGTTGATTATGTGGAATATGAAAGATTAAAACGAATTTATTTGTTATGCGAAAATTGTATGTCTACGGCAGTATGAATTTGCAAGTTACGGAAAGGCAAGTTTATTGATATGGATATTATTATTAGTAACAGCTCCGGTGTTCCCATTTATGAGCAGATAGAGGAACAGATCAAGAGCCAGATCATAACAGGCGACCTGCTGGAAGGGGATGCGCTTCCTTCCATGAGGGTGCTTGCTAAGGAGCTGAAGATCAGTATCATTACAACAAAAAGAGCATATGAGGATCTGGAAAAGGATGGATTTATCTATTCCATAGCGGGAAAAGGCTGTTTTGTAAAAGGGATCAACAGTGAGATCATTAAGGAAAACCTGATGTTTGCCATTCAGGAGATCTTGGAAACAGCGGTAGATAAAGCCATACTTGGCAAGGTTTCCTATCAGGAGCTGGAAGAGATGCTCAGCCTATTATATGAAGAAAAATGCCAGAAAACAGGCAGCTTCACTGATATAGAACGGAAATAATAAAATGGCAAAATTTAACACGGAGGATTAACATGAACGTAATTGAAATCAAAAACGCAACAAAAGACTTTGGTGATTTTCGGCTTGATAATATCAGCTTTGAAGTGCCGGAAGGCTCCGTATGCGGATTTATAGGGCAAAACGGCGCAGGCAAGACGACTACCATCAAGCTCATACTGGATGTCCTAAATGTTGACGCCGGAGAGATCTATGTATTCGGGCAGAATATCAAAGAGGACAGCGCAAAACTTCGTGAAGATATCGGCGTCGTGTTTGATGAAATGGGTTTTCATGATTTTATGACGGGAAAAGACATCAACATCATGATGAAGAATATCTATAAAAATTGGGATGAAAAGGTATTCTTTGATTACTTAAAGCGATTTTCGCTTCCCGCAAAGAAACCCTGCGGCAGCTTCTCGCGCGGCATGCGTATGAAGCTTCAGATCGCGGTCGCGCTTTCCCACAACGCAAAGCTTCTCATCATGGATGAGCCGACGTCAGGTCTTGATCCGATCGTCAGAAATGAAATGCTGCAGATCTTCAGGGAATATGTTCTGGAAGAAGATCATACGATCTTGCTTTCCTCCCATATCACGGGCGATCTTGAAAAGCTGGCTGATGAGGTCGTATTTATTAACGGCGGAAAGATCGTTCTTGCAGGCAATAAGGATGAAATCATAGAAAAGCATGGTCTGCTGAAATGCAAAAAGGATGAACTGAAGGAGATCAGCGAGTCATTGATCGTCTATGCGCAGTCAGGGACTTATGGCGCAGAAGCCTTGGTCAACGACAGGAAAGCATGCGCGAAGCTTTATCCCGAAATGATAATCGAGCAGGCCTCTCTGGAAGATATCATGCTATTCTATGTCAACAGAAGCATATCCGGCAAGGCAGCGGATACGTCTGACATAATAAATAAATGAGGTGACCATATGAAGGGATTGATGATAAAAGACCTGATGTGTCTTAGAAAGCAGATGATATTATTTGCATATACTGTGGCAGGCGTTCTGGCGCTGTCGATCATGTATGTATTAAGCGCCCGTTTTGGCAATATTGCTGCCGCCAACCAATCAATGATGATAGAAAATAATATGTCGGAGATAGATATCAATAATCTATCTACCGAAGCGCTTATTTTGTTTATGCTGATCCCAATCGCAATGGTCGGAGATACAACCACGATTTTTAAGATGGACGGCAAAGCAGGATTTTCCGGCGTTTCCTCCATACTTCCGATTTCCATTGGTCAACGCGTGATGGCTAAGTATCTGACGGTGCTTGTGATGTTTGGGATAGGCGTTACCGTAGATATCGTGATCTCGTTTGTATTGTCAAGGCTTACGGATATTATGACCTTTGCGGATTTTTTTGGGATCATTATTTCCGCGGCAAGCCTTATGATCATCTATGGAGCGCTTGTGATCCTGTTCTGCTTTTTGTTTGGATATGGGAAGGAGGATTACGCGATCGTTGTTTCCTGCGCTGTGATCCTAATCACCGCCATCCTTGTCAATCTGAAAAGGATAAAAATGATTTTTATATCCATGTATTCCGCCAATTCGGAATCTATTGATTTTTTCAGCAGCTTTATAAATTTTATCAAACATAAATCTCTTGTTTTATTTATAATAGCGGTGATCGTAATGGCGGCTTCGTATGTTGTCTCCGTAGAGATCGTCAAAAGAAAGAGGGGGATGGTATAATGGGCGGATTATTATACAAGGATTTTGTATCTGTCAATCAGATCAACAAAGTAAAACTTACATGGATCCTGACAGGACTGACGATCCTTTTTATCGGGCTTCGTATCGCATTTCCGGGAACAGCAGACATGGAAGTATTTTTGGCGGAAAATGAAGACGGAGAGATCGTCAATCTTATAGATACCTTCTTTTTTACGACACTGGGAGCATTTATCATCGGAACTCTGGGGCTTATGAACAACTGGATCGCCAAACTGGTGGAATTGGATGATAAAAATAAAATACGAGGCTACATCCGCGCGCTTCCCCTTGATAAAAATGCGTATATTGCGTCAAAGTATATCTTTATGGCAGTATCGGCTTACGTATTTATGTCGATTTATTATATCTGGACTGTTTCCGGTCTGGCATTTTGCAGAGAAGGTTTGATGGCGGACAACATATCGATCATAGGCAGTTTTATACCTGTATTTATCGGCATTGCGCTTTTGCTGACGGCAATCGAGCTTCCTTTATTTATTTTGCTTGGAAAAGAAAAGGCAATGCTTATTAAGACTGCTTTTCTTATGCTGATTGCATTTGCGGTTATTGGATTTTTGTTATTTGGCGATCTGGTTTGGATCGAGCAGCATCTCGATATTACGGCTTTTATGAAATGGTGTGAAAAATATAAGATGGAAGTGGCGCTTACGGTCATGCTGTCGCCGGTATTCGTTCTGGCTTTCTACTACGGTTCCTATCGCATCACATGTCATTTTGCAGCTAAGGAGGATAAGTCATGAAGACGGAAAATGAAAAGACCTTGGAATATCAGACAAATACAGAAGATAAGGAATGGAGCCGTAAAACGGAAACAAAAAGATTGGTACTCTATCTTGTGCTTGCCTTTGCGCTGACATGGATCATATTTTTTGCCTTTATCCTGACCGGACATCAATGGGACGGTTCCCATCCTAATCTGGAAAGCTTTGCCGGACTTGGAATGTTGGCGCCGTTACTGGCACATGTGCTTACAAGGATGATCACGAAGGAAGGCTTTGCCATGACAGGCAAGGATTCCATGATGCTGGGGATCAGTTTTAAAAATAAAAAATGGATTTACTTTTTATTCGCAATGATCGTGCCATGGATCTATTTTGAACTCGGACATGCGCTGAAATTTTTGTTTTATCCTGAAATGTTTGATCCGGAAGGTTACAAGCAGCTTGGAATATCAAAAAATATGGTGATTTTTGTACCCATCATCTCTATTCTACAGGGGATGATCGTTTCCTTCGCGGCTTTTGGTGAAGAAGGAGGCTGGCGCGGCTATATGATGCCAAAGCTTATGAAACTGATGGGAACAAAGAAAGCGGTTTTGATCGGCGGTATCATATGGGGATTATGGCATGCGCCGCTTACCTGTGTCGGTCACAATTTTGGTACGGATTATCCGGGATTTCCTTATGTGGGAATCTTGATCATGTGTATCAACTGCACTACTCTTGGCATTGCCCTTACCTATATCACGGTAAAATCAGGTTCCGTATGGCCTGCCGCAATCATGCATGCCGTAAATAATGCCAATCCCAGCATATTTGGGATATTCACTAATTTTGAAAAAGCAGATGAGATCATGGGAAGTTCCATTCTTATGTATTTATTTCTTGAGATCCCGATGCTGATTCTCGGTATCATATGTTTTGTGCTTTTGTGTAAAGAGAAGCCACAATAAGACTACTCTCCTTTCGGGAAAGTGTTCTTATTAGCTACTCCACAAGCTGGAATTTTACCACTTATTTTATCAAATGTAGATATGGGTCATCGTTATCTCCCATAATATCGCAAACTGATTTCTGCCATAAATCCTGTCGTTTGTTTAATTTCATATCCGAACATACTTTGTCAATATCGGCATCATAACCGATAACAAGCCAGTCCGTCAGAAATTGAATGCCAACCTGATATGTATTTTGGGGCTCAACAGAGTTTTTAATAGCATTATTCCAATCTATAGCATAAGCAGGGTCAGCCGTAATGTCATCACCAAGTAAACTCATACCACCTAATAAACCACCTAATGAGCTATTTTTATCTTCTGTCCATATCAATTCTAAATATCTAAAAAAAATACGATATCCTATTAAATTATTCAAAAGAGTTTCCTCCTTATAAATTCCAGTTTGTTAACGTTATTATAACTTATTTTTTACGGCTACACAATTTCGAAAAGAAAGTAAAATTATGATGTAAAATCGGCTTTGGTATGATACAATGAAAAAGGTTTTAAAAGTTTACTCAAAATAAAAATTGAAAGGCGCCAACCCATGAAAAAAACTCTTATTGTAATTGACATGCAGAATGACTTTATCGACGGATCCCTTGGAACAAAAGAAGCGCAGGCGATCGTTTCCAATGTAAAGGCTAAGATCGCGGAATATCAAAAGAACGGCGATCAGATCATATTTACAAGAGACACGCACCAAAGCGATTATCTAAAGACACAGGAGGGCAGGAAGCTTCCCGTCGAACACTGTATCGAAGGTACGCACGGGTGGGAGATCTCCAAAGAAGTCGATCTTCCGGAATGTCTGCATCTGAACAAAGAAACCTTCGGCTCAAAGGATCTGTACCGGCATGTTTCCGGCGAAGAAGTGGAAATGATCGGTCTGTGTACCGGAATCTGCGTGATCTCCAACGCGCTTTTGTTAAAAGCATTTTATCCGGAAATGAAGATCACGGTAGACGCTTCCTGCTGCGCATGCGTCACACCGGACAGTCATAAAAATGCCCTGGAAGCAATGAAATTGTGTCAGATCAATATTACCGGCATATAACAGAATGGAGAATACATATGAAATTAAATCAGATTATTACCAGTCTTCTTGAAACGGATATGTATAAATTCAGCATGGGTCAGGCAATCTATCATCAGTTCTCGGATTACAAGACCACATGGACATTTAAATGCAGAAATCAGGATGTAAAGTTTACACCGGAAATGGTGGAAGAGATCAGGGATCAGATCAAGGCATACTGCACCCTCCGGTTTACGGAGGACGAACTCGACTATCTGAATCGAATCAAATGGATCAAAGGCAGCTATGTTGACTTTCTCCGTTTATGGGAAGCACGATATGAGGATTTTGAGATCTCGACAGACGCCGAATGTGGTCTGGCGATCGAAACCAAGGGAACATGGCTGAACACTTCCATGTATGAGATCCCCACGCTGGCTATCGTCAACGAAGTTTATTTCCGGATGGCGCATAATTATGACGCGTTGATGGAAAGCTTTAAAAGGAGGCTGGATGAAAAAATCGGCTGGCTGGTAAACGGCAGATATTATGTATCCTGCTTTAGTGAATTCGGATTGCGCAGAAGATTATCCGCAGAGGCGCAGGATCTGGCTGTCAATGCATTTGACAGGATGCAAAAGGAGCATCAATATGTCAGCTCTGATTTTATCGGCACTTCCAATGTCTATCTGGCGAAAAAATACGGCATCACTCCGGTAGGCACGATGGCGCATGAATGGATCATGTGTACCGGTCAGGGCAATCATAAGCACAATCCGGCATATTCCAACTGGTATGCATTAGACGCATGGGTAAAGGAATACGGCATATTAAACGGTATCGCCCTCACGGATGCCATCACCACGGACTGCTTCTTACAGGATTTCCAGCTTACTTACGCAACGCTGTTCAGCGGCGTGCGCCATGACAGCGGCGATCCTTATGCATGGGGCGACCGGATGATCGAGCATTATACACAGCTTGGCATCGATGCGAAAAACAAGACTCTGCTGTTCAGCGACAGCCTGAATTTTGAAAAAGCAGATAAGCTGTTCCGTTATTTCAATGGAAGAGCGCGGGTAGCCTTTGGTATCGGCACCTATCTCTCCAATGATACGGACGTAGAACCGTTGAATATCGTCATGAAGACGACCAAATGCAATGGTCAGGATGTAGCCAAGATCTCTGATGTTCTTGGCAAGGGGATGTGCAAAAATAAGGAATATGAGGATTACCTGCAGCGTTGTATCGACTGGAGGATGAAGCATGTGGAAAAATGAAAGGACATATTATGGATCAATTTGACGCAAAAAAAGTGACGAATGATTGCGCGGCGTGGATCAAAAATTTATTCGATACCAACTGGAGCGCCTCCACTAACTGCTGCGTGGCATTAAGCGGCGGCAAGGATTCCAGCATTGTGGCAGCATTGGCGGTAAAGGCGCTGGGTCGGGNNCGCGTCAAAGGATTGCTGCTTCCGCAGCACGAACAGCATGATATCTCCTATAGCATCAAGTGCGCAGAATTTTTAGGCATCGAATATAAGATCGTCAATATCGGCAGCGCCGTGGACGCGATCATTGAAGAAATGAAAAAATCCGGAATCACCCCGACGACACAGGCAATCACCAATGTACCGCCCAGAGTCCGCATGACAGCGCTGTACTTTTACGCCCAATGCGTCAACGGGATCCCCAGCTGTAACTGCAATCTGAGCGAAGACTGGGTTGGCTATTCCACCTATGGCGGTGACGGCTTCGGATCTTTTGCGCCGTTGTCCCATTTAACTGTTTCGGAAGTAAAACAGATCGGCTACGAACTTGGGCTGCCGAAAGAACTGATTGAAAAACCGCCCATTGACGGTCTGTGCGGCAAGACGGATGAAGATAATCTCGGATTTACTTATGCCGTATTAGACCGCTATATCCGCACCGGCGTCTGTGAAGATGAAGAAATCAAAGCAAAGATCGACCGGTTACATGAGAAAAATAAATTTAAGCTGGAACTGATGCCCAGCTTTCCGTATCCGGGAGAGCGCTAATTAATCCGTGCTATTCAAGAAACTTCGGTGGATCTGCGTGGATCAGCATAAATCAGCAGTGAATTTTTACTATACGCAACAAGGGTTATTTTATATTTGGTATACTCAAAATTTACCATTGGATGTTTATGTTATATTTTGTTATAATAAGTTTAATACATTATCTTACAGAAATCATATACACATGTATTTTGACAAAAAATATATTATAATATTTTGTCGATGAGGTTTGCATAACTCTTTNNCAAAAATGATTTCATTTATGATGTTTTTGGAACATATATTTTCAGGCGAAGAGTTATGTAAGCCGGACATAACATTCCAAAGGAGCCACTTATGAAAAAACCGCTTTTACAAAAATTTACTACATATTGCATGACACTGATCCTGCTTGTCGCTATGCTGGGAAGCTTTTTTCCGATACCGGCGCAGGCTGCCAATATCGTAGTATGTATCGATCCCGGTCATGGTGGAACAAACACCGGCGCGCATTATTTTGGACTGTGGGAAAAAGATCTTGACCTGATCATTGCTAATGCTATGAAGGAAGAACTGATGAAATATGAAGGCATCACCGTGGTTATGACCAGAACCATCGATACGACGCTTTCTTTGGAAGAACGGGCACAGATCGCGGCAGATGCGGGCGCGGATTTTCTCTACTGTATTCATTTGAACGCTTCTGAAAATCATGAATTTTTCGGCTCCGAAGTATGGGTTTCGGCATATGGCGAGTATTATTCCAGAGGAAAAAGTTTTGGAACGATAGAGCTGCAGCAGTTATCAGAGGATATTGGTGTATATACTGCAAGAGGTATTAAAACAAGGCTGTCAACAGACGGCGATGGCGATTATTACGGTATTATCAAACATTCCGTCAACCGAGGTATAACGCCGGCGCTGATTGAGCATTGTTTTATGGATGAAGCCCATGATTATAATTTTTATCAGTCGATGGAAGCATTGAAACTACTTGGAAAAGCAGACGCTACGGCGGTTGCGAAATATTATGGATTGTCTTCGTCTGTTCTGAATGTAGATTACAGCAACTATATCTGTCCGGCTTTTCCGGTTCCCACGGATGTGGTGATGCCGGATACGACAGAACCGGAGGTAAGCAAGATCGAGCTGATCGGTCATAATATGGTAAACAATACGGCAAGTCTCCATGTATATGCGGCAGACAGCGGCAGCAAGATCATCTACTACAGCTATAGCTGCGACGGCGGCAAAACATGGTCTAACCTTTGGGGCTGGAATGCGGATGGCGAAGGGTATATCACGATCCCGCTACCCAAAAATCAAGTAAGGAACGTCTGCATCAGGGTATGGAACCAGTACGATAAATATACGGAAAGCAACCATATCATATTTTAACAGGAAAGGCAATCGCAAATGAGCATCATGAATTATCTGATTATCATGCTGATCTTCATTGTATGCATCAACCTGATCAACGAAAAATGGTTTCACCTGCAAAATGATATTGCGCTTATTTTATTCTCATTGATCTTCAGCACAGTACTGCTGCTGGTCAACACATTCCTGCCGGGGCAGCCGCTGTCATCGGCATTACAGCAGTTTTCGGGTTTTGAATTTGAGTCTTATCTGATCGATACCGTACTTTGCTTCATGCTGTTTGCCGGCGCCAGTAAGGTCAACCTGAAAAAATTCAGGCAGAATATCAAAGCTATCAGTCTGCTGGCGCTGTTGACAACGATTATATCATCCATATTCTACGGCGCCTTGTTCTGGATCGGAGCGCAGATGTTTGGACTGCCCGCCGACATATGGACATGCATCCTGCTTGGCTGTATCGTATCACCCACGGATCCAATCGCAGCCACGGGGATATTAAACAAACTCAATTTGTCTAAAAATGTAACATCCGTAATTGAAAGCGAGTCTCTTTTCAATGATGGTACGGGTGTTACTCTTTTTGTGTTTTTCAAAAGCATCATAAGCCACAGCGGAGAGAATAACTTTCTGACGGTTATGCTGAAAGAGATTCTGGGCGCAATGGTGGTGGCGATAGTCGTTTCTTTCCTGCTGGGCAAACTGGTAACATGTACCAAAAAACCCATTCAACAGATCTTAGTCAGCGTGCTGGATGTGGCAATATCCTATGTGATCTGTGAGCATTTTGGATTTTCCGGCGTCATTGCATCCGTGATCTGTGGTATGTATTTCGCTTACATCATGAACGGGCAGGAACGCAAACGTATGGTTTATGATCCCCATAATCTGTATAATGATTTCTGGGATATTCTGGACAATATCCTGAACGCCATACTTTTTGTAATGATCGGACTTTCCATACTAAACATAAATGTCAGTGCTTATATTATGGTGATTTTGCCCACAGCCATTATCGCCGTTATTTTATCCAGATTCATGGGTGTGTCAGTCTCAACACTGCTGCTTGGCCGGAATAAGATCCCAAGCAGCTACAGTCTGTTTGAATTTGTTTCTCTGATGACTTGGAGCGCATTAAAAGGCGGTCTATCTCTGGCACTGGCAATGAGTATGAAGGACATTCTGAACCCCGATACCTATCTTATTGTATTGAACACAGCCTATATCACCATTATTTTCACAGTGATCGTACAGGGACTTACAGTAAAGAAAGGCTATCTGCTCATTGAACAGCATAAGGCGGGACGGATCAGAAATCAGTCCACACAACGGGAAACTTCCCAATAATCATAAAAAGGACAGGGTAAACACATGAAAATCATTATCATAGGATTAGGACAGATCGGCATTTTACTGGCACAGCAAATACCAAAAGAAAATCA
>DLOQ01000065.1:4787-5276 GCA_002479655.1 Lachnospiraceae bacterium UBA7480 | reverse complement strand
TGCGGCAGTGGGGCATCAAAAGAAATCCTGATGCGGGCCGGCGCTGCCACTGCGGATATTGTCATTGCCGTCACACCGGTAGATGAAATCAATCTCATGGCATGCATGGTCGCAAAAAATTGCGGAACGCGCTATGCCATAGCCAAAATCAATCAACCGGAGCTTTCGAAAGACAATAACTACTTTACCACCGAATTCAAGATCGACAGCATCATCAATCCCAAACTTGAGACCGCACAGGAAATGTACCGGCAGATCCGCATGCCCGGAGAACTGAAGGCGGATGCCTATTTCAGCGATGCAGCAACCATTATCCGGCTCCGGCTGACAGAAAAACTGGTTCCCGCAGGAGGACTGCCGATCAAGGAGATCAAAAATGTCTTTGGTACGGACATGCTGATCGCCACGGTAACAAGAGATAAGAAGCTGTATATTCCCAAAGGCGATTTTGTCATGCAGTCCGGCGATATTGTCGGTATCATCACTGCC
>DLOQ01000065.1:2527-4781 GCA_002479655.1 Lachnospiraceae bacterium UBA7480 | reverse complement strand
TATAAGCCTGTTAAGCATGTCATGCTGGTGGGCGGCGGCACAACAGCCTACTATCTTGGCAAAAAGCTTATAGAAGACAAAAAAAATGTAACCATTCTTGAAAGTGATGCCAAACGCTGTGCAGAACTCGCGGAATTATTGCCGGAAGCAAATATCAGCTATGCCGACGGAATAGATACGGATATATTATTAGAAGAGGGGCTGGCGAAGACCGATTCCTGCATATCCATGACCGGAAGAGATGATGCTAATATGGTGATCTCCATGTTCGCATGGTCCAACGGAATCAAATCCATCATCACGCGAATCAATACAACTGCTTATGAAAAATTGTTAAACAGAGTCAATATTGACATAACGATTCTGCCGGCAGTCATATCCGCAAACCGGATCCTGACTTTTATCAGAAATCTTGTAGTCTATAATGCCAAAGGAAATGACATTCAATGTCTGTACCAGCTGGCCAATGGAATGGCGGAAGCCACGGAATTTATTGCCTATGACAATTGCCGGAATCTGGGTATTGCGTTTAAGCAGCCGGAATTTAAGTTGAAGAAAGATATTCTGGTTGCAACGATCATCCATCAGGGGCAGGTAATCATACCGGACGGAAACAGCAGAATTCAGTCCGGCGACCGGGTAATTGTCATCAGCAAAAAGGGGAATGGGCTGAATACATTGAATGATATTTTTCTTTGATGATTTTTATTTTTATGCGAACAAATTAGTGTAACGAATAATTAAAACCTGCCATCAGGTAATATACCTTAACGACCTCCCATGCCCCGTCTTCCGTCCGGTGCATAATGATTATTTGCTTGTCCCATGATGCCAAAAAGCTGTACGCTCTAGTCTCTTCTTCTGTTATGACGTACAGATATTGTTCTCCATCATATGATTTTTCAAAGCCATATTTAATAGATAATGGAACAGTATCTGTATACCAGCAATAACGGGACGGCTCAATCTCTATTTTTTCCACATCATTATTTCTGAATTCTTCGCAGTTTAAACTGATACCCTCCAGAAAATCAATCGATTCATCCTGTACATTGCTATATAATTCATATGGGGTGTACTCTGTCGGCGACTGCACCAACGATATTGTATTCCAACAAGGATTATTTTCGTCAATAAGGACAGCATTTGGACGCACTGTCTCTACCTCATCATTCCACCATATTAAAGCACTATCTGACCTTATATAATACCTGCCCTCATAGGATAGTATACTATTGCCGTATTCAGAATTACCAACCGTAAGATCAATCCACTCACCTTCTACATTCTTATGAAAACACAAATACGACCACCCGGCGAGACCATTGGCTACATAATGGAAAAATTCATCTTCTCCGTCACCGTCAATATCAAGAACCATCAAACCTCTATAACTATAGGCATCCAGCACGATATCTTCAATCGGGTAATCATCCTTGTTCTCCCCTGTGATTTCCTCACAGTCAACAGCGTAATCGTTCCCGCTTTTACCATGTAACAGCATATCCTGCAGCTCTATAGGAACATCATTATCTACATAACCTTCTTCTATCGTGATCTTCCTCTGTATATCATGAATATCTGACCAGTTTGCAAGCGCCTCCTCCAGATTAATGATATCCTCCTCATTAATCACATAAGTTGTTTCCGGTGTTTCATCTTCGGATATCATATTTTCAGAAATTGTATTCTCTGACATTTCATTGTCGGACACCTCATTGTCGGAAGTTTCACTTGATATCATATTTTCCGATATGATACCTTCTAACACAATAATCTCTAAAGGCTGATCCATAACGTCTTCAGACTCTGCCGTACATCCCCCCAATAAGACTAATACGCTGCTTCCGATCAGCAACAGGATTCTTTTCATATTTGTACTCATACTAAAACCATGCCTTTCCGTAACCCGAGAATTTTAATGCACTTTAGCGCTATGCCGCAGGTACAACATTTGCAAAACGAATTTTTCCTTGCTCCAAGGATAAACAGTAATTTCTTCTTACTGCCCCTATTGCTTTACCCAGACAATATTCTGCGCACTCCAATCGCTACTATTGTTATCAATATAAGAATCAAGAGCATCGCCGCTATAATAAATGGTCATATCGCTGCAGCGAAAAAATGTGCAATCATTGATGTTGGTTACGCTGTCCGGTATCGTAATTTCCGTTAAACTGCTACAATAACCAAATGCATGACAACCAATGCTCGTTACGCTGTCCGGTATTGTGATTTCCGTCAAACCGCTACA
>DLOQ01000065.1:0-2476 GCA_002479655.1 Lachnospiraceae bacterium UBA7480 | reverse complement strand
TTGTTACACTATCCGGTATCGTGAGTTTCGTTAAACTGTAGCAGCTATCAAATGCATGTTCGCCAATGCTTGTTACACTGTCCGGCAGACTGATTTCTGTTAAACTATAGCAGCCGGTAAATGCATTGTTGCCGATTCTCGTAACAGAGTCCGGTATTGTGATCTTTGTCAGCCAACTATAGTTCGCAAATGTACCATCACCTATGCTTGTTACGGAATCAGGTATCGTAAGTTCTGTCAGACCATTACAGTTCCAAAATGCACCCTGACCAATATTGGTCAGGGAAGCAGGCAGCGTAATCTCTGTTAAGCTGCTGCAATTTTCAAATGCACTTTCACCAATACTTGTTATGCTGTCCGGCAGACTGATTTCCCTCAATCCGCTGCAATCATAAAATGTTCCATCTTCAATTTTAATTACGCCATCCGGCAGCATAATCTTCCGCAAATCACTACAGCCGGAAAATGCTTTCTCGCCAATGCTTGTTACGCTGTCCGGCAGACTGATCTGCATCAGGCTTCTACAGCCAAAAAATGCTCTATCGTCAATGAATGTCAAAGAAGACGGCAGGAAAATCTCCGTCATGCTTCTACAACCCCTAAACGCCGCGCCGCCTATGCTCATTATGCCTTCGTCTATAATGACGCAACCTATCTGACTCCGCAGGCTATACCATGGCGCGCTGCCCGCCGAATATATGTATTCATCCATTTCCCCTGTACCGGTGATGACAAGGACTTCATCTTTATAATACCACTCCAGAAATTCCCCGCATACGCCGTTTTCTTCAGGATCTTCCATGGTTGTCCGCATCAGCTTCTGCACATAATCGGGAAACTGCTGTCCGACCGCCGCCTGATTGCCTGACTGCGTCGCCTTCTGCTGATTTCCATAGGCATCCATCAAATAATGCACGCCAAAGAAAAGTCCAGCTATGGCTATCACTGCTACGATTGTGATCAATGTTATAACTTTATCTTTTTTCATCATCTTCCTACTTTGTCTATTCACCAAACGTAATATCTTTAATATTTCATTCTTTATTCCCGATTGCTTTCTTCGTTGTTTTCTGCAATAGCTTTTTCTTTTCTTTTAACTTCATAACTTCTTCTTCCGTCGTATAAGTAAGCGCTTTTTCCGCATAATATTCACCCTGCTCGCTTTTCCGGATCTTCATCTTTCCTTTGATATAGCCATGCTTCGGACAATATCCTGCCGCGTAAAATATCTTATTGTTGGAAGAAAACCAACGAACCTTTGCCCGGACAGGTTTTTGACCGCATTTCATACAGTTGATCGCCAGCATCTGCCTTGACATCGTGATATCCGTCTTTTCTGCCACGCCATGACTGATCAATATATTTTCCGTATCATTACAGATCCGTATCTCATCCTTCTTAGTATGGGGAATATGATACAGATCATAAGAATAGCGATCTTTCAACAGATCCTCTTCCATACGCATAAACAGCTTTGCCGTATAATAAGCGTCGCCATAAGCCCGATGAAACGGCACGTCCTTTTCCAGTCCGGCAAGCTCGACTGCCGCCTCCAGATTTTTGGCGGATTCTTCTTCCCCGATCTGAATACCAAACAGCTTCTGCACATTATAAAACGGGATCGGCTTATTGCTGAGAGGTTCCATCCTGTAATACTTCATATTGCGCTGCAGCTCCGTCAGATCCTGTGATCCCCAGCTGCAGAAGATATAATCTTCCGTTCCGCACCATTTTAAAAAGCGGTTCATCACGACCTTGAACTTTTCTCCCTGTTTCAGCTCTCCCTTTTTCAATCGAAGCATTTTTCTGGTATGCCAGTTGATCTCCCGGTAAACCTGAGGACGAACCAGTTCGCAAAAGCTGTCGACAATCTTTTTTTCTTCATTTAATTTTACTGCGCCGATCTCAATGATCTCAAAAAGAAGCTTTCTTTCCGAGTTCTTTTTGCCATCGACCGGCTGATTCCACTCTAAATCAAATACGATATAATTCATCTTATTACCCTGATTCTATATTTTACAATCAATATTTGACAAAAAAGATTCCTATACAGAGTATGCAACGTCTGTATAGAAATCTTTTTATCTTACATTATGCACTATTCATTACTGTTTTAATAAATATCTCTATACGAAGGAATTGTCTTATTGCTTGATATCCTTTTCGTCAAAGATATCTCCGCACTCCGGACAGAACTTCGGCGGATTGTGAGGATCCGCAGGTTCCCATCCGCACTTATCACACCTATAAAGAGGTGCGCCTGCCGGCTTCGGCTTGCCACATTCCTGACAGAACTTACCTTTATTGATAGCGCCGCACTCGCAAGTCCAGCCTACTGTATCCTGAGGCTGCGGTTTACCGCAGTTCTGACAGAATTTACTTGTATTGACTGTGCCGCATTCACAAGTCCAGCCGGAACCGCCGCCCGGTGCAGGTGCCGGTGCGCCACCGGGAGTACCCTGCATGCCGCCCTGTG
>DLOQ01000098.1 GCA_002479655.1 Lachnospiraceae bacterium UBA7480 | reverse complement strand
AGCTTACCGCACTTGATCGCGATCCCGTCCTCCGGAAGCGGTCCGCCGTCATGACCGCCTGCCACCTTGCCGCCGTCCAGTACCACCGGCACCATATCACCGACGCTGACATTCGGCGCTCCCGTCACGATCTGCAGTTTCTCCGTCCCCACATCCACCTGACAGATAATGAGTTTATCTGCATCGGGATGTTTTTCAATCGACTCAATCCTGCCTACGACGATCTTTTCCAGATTCTTGTCCTTCCGCTCATATCCCTCTACTTTTGTCCCGGACAATGTCATTTTATCAAAATACTCCTGATCGGTGCATTCCAGTTCCGGAACATATGCTTTGATCCATGATAATGCTGAATTCATCTATTCTTCCTCCAATATACTTCACTCAATATTTTTTATTTCCTGATCAGAACTGCCTTAAAAATCTGTCGTCATTCTCATATAGCAGCCGCATATCGTCTATTTCATATTTGAGCAGCGTGATACGCTCCAGTCCGATACCAAATGCAAATCCCGTATATTCTTCCGGATCGATCCCACTCATTTTCAATACTTTCGGATGCACCATGCCGCATCCCAATATTTCGATCCAGCCGGAGCCTTTACAAAAGCGGCATCCGGCGCCCCCACATTTAAAACAGGAGACATCCATCTCTGCTGACGGCTCCGTAAACGGGAAATGATGCGGACGGAACTTACATTTCGTATCTGCGCCAAACAGCTCCTTCGCGATCTGATCCAGCGTTCCCTTCAAATCGGCAAATGTAATATTTTTATCAACCACCAGCCCCTCAATCTGATGAAAGGACGGTGAATGAGTCGCATCCACTTCGTCAGCCCTGAATACCCTGCCCGGCGCAAGAA
The DNA here is from genome assembly GCA_002479655.1 of Lachnospiraceae bacterium UBA7480. Lineage (GTDB taxonomy): Bacteria > Bacillota > Clostridia > Lachnospirales > Lachnospiraceae > NK4A136. The sequence continues at coordinate 2,298 of DLOQ01000098.1, read as the reverse complement.
TCTTAATCGGAAGCTTCCCCTGCTCCATAACGCGCACCTGTACCGNNGGTACGCAGCAGGATATCGCCATTCACATAAAAGGTATCCTGTTCGTCCTTTGCCGGATGGTCAGCGGGGATATTTAGTGCTTCAAAATTGTAATAATCTTTCTCAATCTCAGGTCCTTCCACAACCTCATAGCCAAGACCGACAAAGATACGTTCAACTTCCTCCAATACAATGGAATTGGGATGTCTGTGTCCCATCTTAAGTTTCTTTGCAGGAAGCGTGACATCGATCACTTCCTTCTTCATGTTTAATTCCATGGCCGCCTGTTCCAATTTTTTCACGGCGGCATCCAGCACAGNNAGCCTCAATCGCCTCTCTTGTCTCATTGACCATCTGACCAACCTTTGGACGGTCTTCCGGCGCCACATCCTTCATGCTTTTTAATACGGCAGTCAGTTCACCCTTTTTTCCAAGATAATTTACCCTGACCTCATTCAGCTTTTCCAGGACATCACTTTCAGAAATCTTCTGAAGCGCCTCTGCCTTGATCTTTTCCAGTCTTTCTTTCATTTCTGTTTATCCTTTCTTTGAACATTGATAAATCGGGTAGGGGAATGCCCTTCTTCCCTACCCGCTGCGCGGTCCGCATGCTGCGTCAGCAGCAGATTTCCTTATGCGGACCTGTGCAAAAAAGAAGTCCCAGATATATATCTCTACATATCTGGGACGAAATCACTTCCGCGGTACCACCCACATTCCCGTTGCCGGGCACTTCTTTCCTGCGTAACGAGCAGTTGCGGACCGACCTAATCATTCCTTATGCCCGTGAAGAGCCAAACTTAACCGCTCCTCTGTTCATACTGAATATTCAGCCAATCAGCTCCGGTGTGAAATTCGCGTGGGAGATCTTCATCAGAAAACTCCCCTCTTTTTCCAGCGGTTAGAACAGCTTTCAGCCAGTGACCGTTCCTCTCTGCAACTTAGAAAAATGCTACTTTGCACCATCATTGCCTTTTCTTTTTATATAAATCACATTTTATATAATTACAAAACATCTGTCAAGCGTCTTTTTCTGCTTGAAATTTATTTTCATCAAAAGACCTATTTATTATCATCGATCTTCTTTTCCAGCTTATCCAAAGTCGTTTCGGCAAATTTACGTCCGCCTACGCCAAATGCCACTGCAAAAGCAATGCAGAGCGCTGCAATCAGCAGGATAAAGGTTGTCTCTACGATCACGTTCGCAACATTTAACTGGCTTAAGCAAAGGAATGCTGTCAGCACATAGATAGCAATCTTAGCAACCAGCGCGCTTGCTTTCGCCTCCGGGAATTTCTTAACCAGCGCCGTTTCAGCAGTATTGGCTGCAAACACGCCAATCGCAACGATGATTACTGCGCTGAGTACTGCAGGCATATAATCGATAATTGCCGCGCCGACCTCCGTAAGCACCGGAAGCTGCAATACATTGATACCCTGCACGATAAAGATGATGATCAGGACATATTTCACAACGGAACTGATCAGCTTGGAAAGCACTACTTTCTTGGACGGTGTGCCGGTCATCTTCTCAATCAGCTTGTCCGTGCCGACACCTGCCAGCAGACTTCCTAAAAGTTTGGCAACCAGATTGGAAATAAACACTCCTACTGCAATGATCACGATCGCGCCAAGCACATAAGGGATCATATCGAAAATCGATTTTACAATGTTATTGGCCGGTACCGAGATGGCAGCAATGCCAAGAGCGTCAAGTGCTGATGTGATCATCACCAAAAGGATGACACCATAGGCCACATTGGAAAGAATCGTGGAAAGAGCGGAACTCTCTGTTACCAGAATCCCTGCCTTTGCCTGAAGCTGATCGATCTTTGTCGCCCTTAAAAGAGCAATCAACAGATCTCTTACGATCTTAGCAACAAATATGCCGACTGCAATGATGATGCCCGCGCCCACCAGCTTCGGAATAAATGCCAGGAAAGAATTGACCATATTCGTGATTGGCTGGGAAACGCTGTTCATACCCAGCTTGTCCAGCACGCCGGGGAGGAACAAAAGAAATGTCACAAAATAAGCCAGTTTTGCAATAAACTCAACGGAGCTGCCCGTCGAAGCATCCTTAACGCCAAGCTTCGCCAGTTTTTCTTCAGCTTTCACCGCTTTTAAAAGCTTTACCATCAGCGACTTTACAATCGTTGCCGCAACAAATGCAACAACCAACATCAAAACCGCGTAAATCCAATTCGGGATCTGCGCTACCAGGGAATTAAGAAATCCTTCCATTATGAATTTCCTCCCTATTTAGTCAAG
>DLOQ01000120.1 GCA_002479655.1 Lachnospiraceae bacterium UBA7480 | reverse complement strand
GGGATTTTCGGGCTGCTGGCGGTCAGCTGTCAGCTTTTTTATGGGGATGCTAACTGGGGCAGCGCGATCCTGCTGATCGGAACGATCACGATGTTTCTAGGCGCGCTTCTGGCATTGTTTTCCGTGGATCTGAAACGTACACTTGCCTGTTCGTCCGTGTCCCAGATCGGCTTTATCTTAGTGGGAATCGGCAGTATGGGACTGCTTGGCAGCGAAAATGCGTTGGCGGCAAGGGGAACTCTTCTGCATATGGTCAATCATTCCCTGATTAAGCTGGTGTTGTTTATGGCGGCAGGAGTGGTATATATGAATATCCATAAGCTGAATCTCAATGAGATCAGGGGTTTTGGACGAAGGAAACCTCTGCTGCATGTGATCTTTCTGATGGGGGCGCTGGGAATCGGCGGTATCCCTCTATGGAACGGATATGTCAGCAAGACGCTGCTGCATGAAGGAATCGTGGAATATACGGAACTTTTGAGGGAGGGCGTTGTTACACCTTCGCTGTTTGGCAGTTTTGGCATGGAGTGTATTGAATGGATATTTTTGATCAGCGGCGGTATTACGATCGCTTATATGACGAAGCTTTATATTGCGGTTTTTGTTGAGAAGAATGTGGACGGAGAACGGCAGAAGGAATTTGATGAGAATAAACAATACATGAACCGGCAGAGTAAGATCGCGCTGACGCTTAGCGCGCTGCTGCTTCCTTTGATGGGATTCTTTCCAAATGCAGTGATGGATCGTATCGCAGATGCCGGTACATCTATGATGAACGCAGCGGCGCTGTCGGAAAGCGTGGGATATTTCAGCATGGAAAATCTGAAGGGCGCGGGCATTTCTCTTGTCATCGGCATACTGCTGTATCTGTTTGTGGTGCGGCTGCTGCTGATGAAAAAAACGGGATCGGGCAGGGAGTATGTGAACCGCTGGCCGAAGGTCATGGATCTGGAAGATTCTTTCTATCGTCCGCTGATAGGCGCAGTGTGTATCATGGGAAGATTCGTCTGCAGGATCTGTGACAGTCTGGTCGATGGGATCATTGTACTGCTGCGTAAGACGGTTTATCGGGATAAGCCGCTGCCATTTGAGCTGGCGGAAGGGAATCTGTTCACTTATTATCTGGGTGAGTTCTTAAACTTCTGCGCGGAATGGCTGGATCGGAAATTCCCGAAGCGCAGGTGCAGACGTAAAGCGGAAAAACGCAATTATGTCCATGAACTGGCAATTCGTTACTGGGCATTGACAGAGAATATGGTAGTTATCACAAGGACATTATCCTTTGGATTTTTGATGTTTTGTTTTGGATTTGTATTTATGCTGCTGTATCTGATGTTAAAATGAAAGTCATCAGGTTATATAGGGAAATACTTCAATGTTTTCAAAGCCCATCTCTTTTAACTGCGCCGTGGAATGTTTGATATGTTCTTCGGTATTGAATGACGGTATTTTCGGAACGCGGATACGGATATGTTCCTGGGATACGCTGCGGGCAAGCAGCGAAAGATTGTCAAGAACAGGCTGGATCGGCGCGCTGGTATAAGCCTCATAGACGGACGGATCCAGATCTTTGATATCCACAATAAAATCATCCACCGCTATCAGTGCCTTTTCAAGCTGTGCGGTGGGGACATTTAATGAAGTCTCTATTGTAATAAGCCATTCCGGACCGCATACAGTGCGGAACTGCCGGATAAAGTCGGCATGCAGAAGCGATTCCCCGCCGCCGAAGGTCACGCCGCCTCCGGTTGCAAGGAAATATAAATGATCGATTTTTACCCGTTCATAAAGCTGTTCCGGCGTCATCAGATCGCATTTGTCAAGTGTTTCAGGATTCCATGCATGAGGATTGATGCAGTAACGGCATTGCAGGGGACAGCCGTAAGCGCCGACCAGAGTGCATACGCCTGTGCCATCTACGGTAAGTCTGTGTCTTTGGATCGCAAAGACGGGGAGCGTGGGGACATTTTTATCCATGTGCAGATCCTTTCGTTTTTTCGTTTTCCGATTGTCTTTGTAAGAGCAGGGTATCCAAGCCCTTGATAAACGCTATAAATGTCCAACTGCCCAAAAGAATTTGTGCGCACTCTTTGCACCAAACATGAAAATGAGCCTCTTAAAGCGAAAATCGTGTTCAGCAATGGCTTCCACGATTTTTGAGTCTCATTTTCATGGCGCAAAAGTCGCTTGCACAAACTTCTTTTGCGCAGTTTGGCAAGCATCAGTTATTAAGGGGCTTTGATACCCTGATCGTCATCTTCAATATAGATATCTCCCTCGACATCTTCGATATCGATCTCTCCCGTAGTGTAATCATCATAATCGGATTCAGGACCTAACGGAAGGTCTTCTTCTATTATTTCAATATCTCCTTCGATCTCCGGCAAATCATCATCTGTTCCCTCCTGCCCATCCTCTGATTCTTCAGGTATCGGTGCCTCCCCTGTCAGTTGGTCATCTGATGGTGTCGTTGCCGGCGTTACGGGTATCGGCGCATCTCCTGTCAGGGGCATAGGTGCTACGCCGGCTGTTTCTGCTTCATATCCGGGGATGTACTTTAGCAGATCATCAGGCGTACATGCTGTCAGAGAGGCGCAGACACTCACGGAAATACCGGTGACGGCAACCGCTTTACCAAGACTCTGCCGGATGGCAAGCTCCCTTTCCAGATATTTCAGCTCCGCCTCACATTTCGGGCAGGTTCCCTTGCAGTCCCCCTGATATGTACATTGGGACACAGCATAAGGAATATCATTTGACTCCGCAATCTGTCTGCGGATTTCTTTCAATGCTTTGCATTTTGCTTTCCCTTTCATAACGGCGTTGTTCTCCTTTCGCGGCTGGCGCTGGTGTATATCGTATTTATGACCGAACGCTGCGCCTTTAATAAAGATACGGTTTAGGAATCACAATTTTATGGAAAATTTTTTAAAATAAAAAAAGCGGGACAAACCATCCCGCAAAAATTATTTTAGTACTTTGAAATAATATAAAAATAATATGACCAGCCCCGCAGTGATATAGAGTTCGGTAAGGGATGAGATCAGTGCAAATATGTATCCCAGAAAAGGGATCCTGGCTAAAATGCCGATCACAAATCCAAAAACGATGCCTGCAACAAGATAGATCAGACAATAGATGATCAGTTGGGATACATCCTTTGCCTGAAAGGAAAGTGGAAATATTTTTTTTAAAGTTTCCATAAGAAGATCACGCCTTTCTTGCAAAATTTTTAAGATACCATATACTTTATGATTTCATGTGCAATGAGTTAATTATACTTATATGTAAGTTAAAATGCAAGAGAGTGCCCTGTATTATTTTGGTGAAATCAAAAAATTTTCTTGACAATAAATAAGTAAGGTGCTAAACTTCTTTCTGTAAGAGCAAAGGCGCTTTGGAGATTTCCAGAGTGCCTTTTATTTTTACAGCGATGCGACGGGGCAGAGCAGGATGGCGTTAAGAGACCAGAACGCCGGAAGGCAGCCTTAAGTATCGCTTATTTTTTTACAGGGACGCCGCGTAATATAGTACAGCGCGATACAGTACGGAATAATGCAATATTGTCTGCTGCAATGCAGTACGCGGAGTTCACTGGATGAAGGGAGGAATAATTATGGAAGAAATGTCAATGATGATGGAAGAAATGTCCGGGCTGGTGTTTGGCGTCTGGTTTTTGATCGGCGCGGCGCTGGTGTTCTGGATGCAGGCAGGATTTGCCATGGTGGAGGCGGGATTTACAAGGGCGAAGAACTCCGGTAATATCCTGATGAAGAACCTGATGGATTTTTGTATCGGTACGGTGGTATTTATTCTGATCGGTTTTGGGCTTTTACTGGGAGAAGATGTGATGGGACTGATCGGAAAGCCGGGATTTGATATCTTTACATCGTACGAGAATTTTGACTGGTCTAACTTTGTATTTAATCTTGTATTCTGTGCTACGACGGCAACGATCGTATCCGGCGCAATGGCTGAAAGGACAAAATTTTTATCCTACTGTATTTATTCAGCAGTGATCTCAGCCCTGATCTATCCGATTGAAGCGCATTGGATCTGGGGCGGCGGCTGGCTTGCACAGATGGGATTTCATGATTTTGCGGGCTCTACGGCGATTCATATGGTCGGCGGGATCTCTGCCTTGATCGGCGCAAAGATCCTGGGACCGCGTATCGGTAAATTTGTTAAGGATAAGGACGGCAAGGTGACAAAGGTCAATGCATTTCCGGGGCACAATCTTCCGATCGGCGCGTTGGGGGTATTTATCCTCTGGCTCGGCTGGTATGGATTTAACGGCGCGGCGGCAGTGACCATAGAGGAGCTTGGATCCATCTTTGTAACGACGACGATTGCTCCGGCAGTTGCAACCTTGGCATGTATGATATTTACCTGGATAAAATACGGCAAGCCCGATGTGTCCATGTGTCTGAATGCGTCACTGGCAGGTCTGGTGGCAATTACGGCTTCTTGTGATGTTACGGATGCGTTTGGTGCAATCGTCATCGGTACGGTAGCAGGACTTTTAGTGGTATTTGGCGTATGGTTTTTGGATCATGTGCTTCATATTGATGATCCGGTGGGCGCAGTTGCGGTACACTGCTTAAACGGTATCTGGGGCACTATTGCGGTAGGTTTGTTCGCAACGCCCTCGGTNNTATACGGCTCCGGCATACGCAAGAGGATTTGGCGACGGCGTGACATATGGAGCGAACCAGATCATGGGGACAGGGTTATTTTACGGCGGCGGTTTTAAGCTGCTGGGGATCCAGTTGATCGGCTTTGCGGCAGTGGCAGCATGGACGGCGGTAACGATCACGATCACATTTTATGTCATTAGAGCGGTAGTAGGGCTTCGTGTGACAGAGGAGGAAGAGATCATCGGTCTGGACGCGACAGAACATGGACTTCCTTCCGCATATGCA
>DLOQ01000131.1:4055-7401 GCA_002479655.1 Lachnospiraceae bacterium UBA7480 | reverse complement strand
ATTATACAGGAAGCTCCTTTACATGACACGGATCCCGCCATACGGACGGATCTTCAGTACATGACAGGCGTCTTTTCCGAAAATGGTTTCTACCACGCATTTATAATCATCAACCGCTTCCTTTTTGACAAAAGCCTGCATCGTCCCTGCAAAACCACCGCCATGCACGCGGCAGACGCCGTTATCTTTCAGGTAATACGCGCTGACGGCAAGCGCAACCGTAAGCTCCTGCATCTGCGGCTCCTTTAAACTATAGATATTCTGCAGATATTTTTCCGAAGAAGCGCCGCTTTCCCTGATCCCAGATAAGAAACTGTCAAAATCATTTTCCTCCAAAGCCTTTACCGCTCTGCCAACGCGCCCCTGCTCCGTATAAAAATGGATCGCGCGAAGAACTGCCCTGTCGCCTGCTTTTTCACGGATCTTGGCAATGTTGGAAAAGAAGGTTTCCTCTTCCACATTTCTTAAATATTCCTTCCCGAAATACGCGGCAGCCGCCTTCATCTCCCTCGGCACAGCCGCATAATCCTCCGTCAGATCCGCATGGGAGCCTTTCGTGTCAACGATACAAAGACAATATCCGTGCCCTTCAAAATCTGCGGGAATCTGCCTGACCATCGGCNNGAAATCAATATAAACCAGCCCGCCGACGCTGCATGCCATCTGATCCATCAGCCCGCAGGGTTTTCCAAAATAATTATTTTCCGCCTCCTGTCCGATCTTTGCAATGTCCACGGAAGGCACCTGCATATCATTGTATAATCCGGAAAAAATCGTCCCGATCAAACTCTCGAACGCTGCTGAAGAAGACATTCCGGCTCCCATCAGAACATCCGAAGTCACATATGCTTCAAATCCTCCCACCTGATATCCTCTCTGCACAAGTCCGGCTGCCACGCCGCGGATCAGCGCAGCCGTAGTTCCCTTTTCTTCTTCCTTAGGTGCAAGCTGCCCCAGATCGCACTCAATCACCGGAGCGTCCCCCGACACCAGACGGACGGTCTTTTTCCCGATCCCCGCCGCAACCCCGATCATATCCAGATTGATACTTGCCGCAAGTACATGACCATGCTGATGATCCGTATGATTGCCGGAGACCTCAGTCCTTCCCGGCGCACTATATACTGACACCTCTTTTTCACCGAACAGTTCCCGAAACCTTTTAAGCGCATCCTGATACCGCTGCTTTTGATAAGATAATAACCCTTCATCCACATAAATTTCCCGCAGGCGTTCATCATGGATGCCGCTTTGGATTTCCCGTATATACTCATTTATATTTTTCATGGCAATATCCTTTCTTATCCGGATCGCTGCATTTATCATATCGCATCACCCTATCACAACTTTTTATCAAATCGGAATTTATATTATTTCTTCATCCTCAACTTGAACAGCAACCTGCCAGTTATCTTCGTAAACGATGGTTCCCACAAAATTTGTATACACTACATCATAAGGCTTTTGATGCTTATTCAGAAGTGCAATAGCCGGCTCTAATTTCTCAACCATTTCTGATGCGCTTTCACACTTAAAAAATGTAATGACTTGTTCATGGTTTTTGCAGGGTTCCGGTTCGGGAAGATTGTCTTTGAACCAATTATCAATATTGATAAACAATTCTTTTTCTTCATCAGTGAATTGTTTATCCCTTATCAGATTCCAGCAAAGACTGAATATACCTTTTGGGTACTTTGTAATGTAAGAATCTTCTCTTCCCTGTATCCTCATATATTTATATTGCATATTGTATTTCTCCCTCAAATTTTCTTTTCCAGTTCTACAAATTGGAATGTGTCGAAATGTTTATGCTACAATTCCAGTTCATAAAGGCGATATATCTTTCTATACAAAGAGTTAGTAAACATCATTTTGAAAAACAGTCGTTCGGATGCTTTTAATTCATTGACAAGATAATCGGGAGTAAGAGAATGTTCTTTTTTACATACAATGTCAGTTCCCGTAAGAACACTTTGAATATCATCTATTCCCCAAACTTGTGTAACACCTACATCATTTATTGGATTTTTATATTTTGAAGCTTTCGCACCAAAAACAGTATAAATGTCCATAAGAATATTTAGTGATTCATATTTCTTTGCCANNATTGCATTGACCTGTTCGTTTTTGAGGTACATGCTTATCCCTTCCAGTACTACGATCGCCTGTTTGCTGTTTGGAAGGCTTTGAAAACTTTCGGGATCAGACGCATCGAAAGCAATCATATGATAATGCTCGGTTTCTGTAAAATACTTTTTGCGTATGTTTATGACATCGGCAAAATCTCCGTCGATCCAATTTGAATACGGAACATTTATCCTAATACACCTGCTATCCAAACCGCACCCTATATGCAGAACGAGAACATCTTTATTTTGACGAAGAAGCGATTTTGTCCAGTCGTCAAAAATCCTTGCTCTCATTGCCATATTATAAGTCAGCCATTTTGATCTTGATTTTCCTTTCATTTCAAATGATTCGGCGTCCCATATTTTTTCCGCCATAGTATCTTCAAGGATGATGCCTTGTTTGCTGACTTTTGATTTTCCATAAAGAGGAATGTATAATGTCTTATTTATTTCATTCATTGTAAGTACCCCCATCATCAAATTCACATTAGTTGAATTACTTCATACTGTTTTATCTTACCATATCCGCGCACGTTTTGCCATGAAAAAGAGCTCCAAAGAATCACTTTGCAGCTCTTTAAAAAATCAATCTCTTTTAATTGCAGTAACGGGATTACACACCCATCTGCTTTTTCACTTCTTCGGCGAAGTTCTCTTCTTTTTTCTCCATGCCTTCACCGACTTCAAATCTTACCATCTTTGTGATCTTCAGACTGCCGGAAACCGTACTGAGGTACTGCGCAACTGTCTGCTTACCGTCTTCCGCCTTAACATATGCCTGCTCCAAAAGACAGATCTCCTTTATCTGCTTTGAAATACGTCCTTCCACCAAACCGCTGAAAATCTTATCGGAAACGATGGACTCTTTGTCGGCAAATGCCAGCTCAATCAACGCATTTCTTGCCCCGTCAGAAAGGAAGTTGAATAAGTAGTTCATATTGTTCTTCTTCTCTTCGTAGATAGCAATATCTTCCGCAGTCCATACAGCGTCACCGATCGCCTTATCGATCAATNNTCTGTAATAACGGCTTAGGAAGAGACGCAGGATCATTCAAAGCGCTGTCGATCGTAATTTCCCTTAATTTATCCAATTCTTCCGCTGAGATATCTGCCCTGCTGATATACTGCGGATTCATAGCCGCGATCTGCATTGCGACATTGGAAAGCGCTTCCTTCGCTTCCGCAGAGGAATCTCCGTCCGCCGCTACAAGGACGCC
>DLOQ01000131.1:0-4048 GCA_002479655.1 Lachnospiraceae bacterium UBA7480 | reverse complement strand
ACCTTCTCAAATCTTCTGACAGAAAGCTTCTCACCAATAGTAAGCGTCTTTTCTTCCAGTTCGGACTTGATATCAAGAATGGAAACGATATCCTCGCCATCTCCCGCTTTTTCCACGGAAGAAGCAAGCGCCTTCTCCGCTACGCCCTGTACAAAGTTCTGGAACACCTCGTTCTTGGCAACAAAGTCTGTCTCTGAATTGACCTCGACAACAACTGCCGTATGATCGGAAGNNGGGAACCAGCGACTCTCGCGATTCCTTCCGCGGCGATCCTGCTTGCCTTCTTTTCCATCTTGGCAGCGCCGCTCTTTCTTAACACGTCAACTGCCGCTTCCATATTACCATCGGTCTCGGTAAGAGCCTTTTTGCACTCCATCATACCTGCACCGGTTNNTTTCTCTTAATTCTTTTACCATGCTTGCCGTAATAGCCATGATCTGATCCTCCAAATTATTTATTCTGCTGCTGCTTCTTCTACAGCTTCTTCCTCTGCGTCAGCCGCTGCGCTCTCTGCTTCCTCGTCAGTCATCGTCTCGCCCTGATTTGCTTCAATGATCGCGTCAGCCATCTTGGAAACGATCAGCTTGACTGCACGGATCGCATCATCATTGCCGGGAATGACATAATCCAGTTCCTCCGGATCACAGTTGGTATCAGCGATACCGATCAGTGTGATGCCAAGGGAATGTGCCTCCTGCACGCAGATTCTCTCCTTCTTCGGATCTACAATAAAGATTGCATCCGGAATCCGGTTCATCTCCTTGATTCCGCCAAGATTCTTCTCTAACTTTTCCCATTCCTTCTTGATCTGGATGACTTCCTTCTTCGGAAGCACGTCAAATGTTCCGTCCTCAGCCATCTTCTCAATCTCTTTCAGCCTCTTTACACGGGACTGGATCGTCTTAAAGTTGGTCAGCATACCGCCCAGCCATCTCTCATTGACATAGAACATACCGCAGCGCTCAGCCTCTGTCTTAACCGCTTCCTGTGCCTGCTTCTTTGTGCCGACAAACAAAACGGTTCCGCCCTGCGCCGCAATATCGGAAATTGCATTGTAAGCCTCATCGACCTTTCCTACTGATTTCTGAAGATCGATGATATAGATACCATTTCTCTCCGTGAAGATATACGGAGCCATCTTAGGGTTCCATCTTCTTGTCTGGTGTCCAAAATGTACACCTGCCTCCAACAACTGTTTCATTGAAATTACGCTCATTTTTCTACCTCCATTTGGTTTTGCTTCCGCATATTTCGAACTGATGCCACCTGAAGCGCAACAGGCACCGGCATCTCAATCCATATGCGTGCTGATTTTAGTTACCGAAAGATTATAGCATATTCCGGCAGGATATGGCAAGTACTTTTTCAATGTTTGAACAGCGACTCCCAGAAAGACGGTTTTTTCACACGTTCCATTGATTTGGCCGCAGGCGCATATCCTGCATCGAACGCCATTTTATAATATTTATAAGCGGTATTGTTATCCTGTTTTACGCCGTCGCCGCGCTCATAGGAATAAGCAAGATTATTCATGCAGAGATTCTCGCCCGCTTCCACGCCCCGCTGATACCAATAGATCATTTTATCCTTTTGTCCGAACGCATCATAATCATTGCCGATATTGGAACAAAGGATGGACGGGATCGCGCAGCGGTCCTGCACCCTTTCGACAAACGTCAATGCGGCTCCCAGATCTTTCGGCACATGGTTCTCACCCTTCCTGCGGGAAAGGTAGCCGTTCCTAAACGCCGGAACAAATCCCAGCTCGGCAGCCCGGTCAAACCATTTCAGGCTCTCCAAAGCGTTTGCCTCAGGCGTGGAAAGACAATATGCCGGAAGCCTTTTGACATCTCCCCAGAAATATACCAGCCCGACCGCGTACATGGCAAGAGGGTTGCCCGACTCCGCCATCCTGATGGCAGCGGCGAAGGCTTCTTCATGCGTCATCTTCATATGGGGTTTAATCGCGCCCAGCCTGCCAAAACGATCCGCGCCAAGGATAGCCAGACAGCTTCCCAGCTCTGCGCCGCGCTTGGATAATTCCAATGCTTTTTGATCATTCTCTTTGCTGTCCGGCAAACCGCTGTCGCCCCATGCATAGCATCTTGCAAGTACATAAAAAGCGTCCGGCTCGTTTTCCGCTGCCGCTTTTTCCAACAAAGGGAGCGCCTTCGGATACTGTGACGCATCCGTCTGAAAATATAATAATTTTATTGCTTCGGCAAGTTGTTCGGAATAAAATTTCTGCATAAACATGCCCCTCCTTTTGCATAAATATCTGAAATCGTATCCAGTATACAAAAGTATCGGGCAGGTGTCAATCCTCCGCGCTGTCGCACACTATTTGGGGTTACTATACACAGCCGATTTATAGATACACTAAATAAAATAAGACTTTGCCACCGACCAATAGATAATATTCTAATAAGCAGTTCCAGCCAAAATATACAATGACAATGTAGGCAGCAAAAAGGACGTATAGAATTGCATTTTCTATACGCCCAAAATTTCATCCGGTGCATCAATTTCACAAAATATACAAAAATTGCGGAGTTGTAAATCATTTTCCCACTAATTTACAAAACTCACTTGGGGTAATCACTTTCGTGTCAGCACATTTATAATCTTCCCAATTCCTCGTTACAATATAATCTGCCTTTACCGCAACAGCACATTTGTCTTGCAGACAGTCCTCAAAATCCTTAAATTCAACTGCCTCAACCGCCTTGACTACTTCATCATGTCCCGTACTGACAACTGACAATAAAGTACATACTTGTTTTAACATTTCCCTGCGGACGTTATCGGACTTTTTCCTCAATATAAACCATATATTTGGCAAAGAATGGAACGCAACACAGCCTTGCACTTTCCCATCGGCGCATATTTCCATTATTTTTCTTGCATCATCAAAAAATCCTTCTCTTTCAGCCAGATAATCGATAATGACGTTTGTATCAATCAATACTACCATATTTTACTTCCCTCGCTTCCGCCAGTTCCTTATCCGGATCAAAACCTGCCGGAAAACCGCCCCTCAACTGTTCCAACCTCTGAAACGCTTTCATTTTATCTGATACTGTTGGACTGACCGTTGCTTTTTCTTTCGGAATCAATCTCTCGATTATTTCCAGTATAAATTTCACATCAACATCTGACATATTAACCACATGGTTGATTACCTGCTCTTGTACTGTGGACATTGTAACACCACCTTTCCATATCCGCATATAGTTATTCTGCCAATCACTTTTTATGTCAAAACAATTATACCACACCCATATCAATCATTCCACAAAAATTACACTTTTATCACAAGCCTGCTTTCCTGCGTTTCTTCTTCTGTTCCTACATGGTTGCGTTAAAATGGGACCTTATTTATACGTTTCCCTCTTCTCATGACTGATATCCATAGCTCCATCGGTTTCAACGTCTCCGCTTCTTTCCTCCACAGACGCCTCCGCGCTGTCGCCGATCCCCGCCTTATCATCCTCGATCTCCTGTTCCAGCTCCTTTGCCTTTTTATGCATGCTGACAGCATACATGATCCTTTTCTGGTCCTCCGGCGTGAACATTGTGATTGCCCTGCCAAGATCCCCGATCTGGTCATGGTTCACCATCAGTGTACCGCCGTTCTCTAAAGATACGATCAGACAGTTATTCGGGTTGCTGACGTCTCCCAGACAAAGCCGGTTCTTCTCCGTATCACAGATAAATGTCGCCCCATTATAATTGATGCATCCATCCGTCGCCAGATAGTCATACGGCGCATGCTTTTCTCCTTTGATCTGCTTCAACAGCTTCTCCTGAAATTCTTTTTTCTCTTCTACGGTTCTTCCGGTTCCCTGCTTCCTTCCATTTTCCAGCGCCGCCGTTTCATTCTGCTCCTGATTCTTTCCCGCCACCTGCCGGTTCCATCCATAAATCTGCTGACCTCCGCCTGTGATTCCTGTTACCATGTCTGTTCCTCCTTATTTTGTTTTATATATACTTAGGCAATTGCGAAACTCTGTTCAAATTCTTTCCTATTGTGCATCATTGACAATTC
>DLOQ01000158.1:9039-17200 GCA_002479655.1 Lachnospiraceae bacterium UBA7480 | reverse complement strand
GGATAATACCATGATCATCAAGTATATTATTAAGAATATGGCGGCAAAAGAAGGAAAGACGGCAACATTCCTGCCGAGGCCGATCTATCAGGAAGCCGGAAGCGGCATGCATGTCCATATGCTGCTGCGCAAGGATGGGAAACCGATCTTCTATGATGAGAATGGTTATTCGGGCTTGAGCCAGACAGCGCATTATTTTATCGGCGGATTGTTGTCCCATANNCCACGAATTCCTTTAAACGTCTGGTCCCGGGTTATGAAGCGCCGGTAACGATCGGTTATGCGACTTCCAACAGAAGCGCTGTCATCCGTATTCCGGCTTATGCAAAGTCTCCTGATACGAAGCGTTTTGAACTTAGAAATCCGGATGCGACAGCCAATCCGTATTATGCGTATGCAGCGATCCTGATGGCAGGTCTGGACGGTATCGAGAAGAAGATCGATCCGGCGGCCAATGGCTGGGNNCATCTTTACAAGCTCTCCGCGGAGGAGCAGAAGAAGATCAAAGGTCTTCCCAAATCGCTGGAAGAAGCGTTGGATGCGCTGGAGGCGGATCATGATTATCTGACAAAAGGCGGCGTCTTCCCGGAGAGATTGATCGAAGTGTGGATTGCGCGTAAGCGTGCAGAGGCAAGGCAGGCAGCACAGATACCGACACCGGCAGAGTTTAAAATGTATTATGATCTGTAAATATATGATACAGATATGATTATGGAAGAGAATTTGTAAGGATTAGGGGAAAAGCCGTCAAGAGAAGTGAAAGGCATGGTTAATAATTGATTATGAAAAAAGAAATGTATGAAGTGCGATGTCCGGAGAAAGTTAATAAGGATTGCCTGCTGAAAGCACCGGTTCCGGGATCCAAATCCATTACGAACAGGGCGCTTTTGCTTGCTGCCATGGCAAATGGGACAAGCATCATTCATAATTGTCTGTCGAGCGATGATTCCATTTATTTTATGGAGTGTTTGAAAACCTTGGGTTTTTCCGTGACATCAAAGCCGGAGGGTACGCTGGGCAATCAGGTGACGATCCGGGGACTTGGCGGCGAGATCCCCTGTAAGGAGGCAGCGCTTAATGTGGGAAGCGCCGGAACGGCGGCGCGTTTTTTGGCAGCGATGCTTGCTTTTTCTGATGGCGAATATACATTGGAAGCTTCGGAACAGATGAAAAAGCGTCCGATGCAGCCATTGATCGATGCATTGGAGCAGGTCGGCGCGGGGGTGGAATGTTTAGAAGAACAAGGTCATTTTCCGCTGCATATCACAGGAGTAAGGAAGCGGTTGTCGGAGGAAAACAGCGGGAAACGGAACGGAAATAAACGCCGTTTGGAAGATGTGCTTCCGGAATGTATTACGGTCAATATTGACCAGAGTTCCCAGTTTTTGAGCGCTCTGCTGATTGCGGCAGGGACGCTGCATCAGACGATGGAGATTGACGTGAAAGGTTCCCACGGGCTCAGTTACGTGGAGCTTACCGTGAAGATGATGGAGCAGTTCGGCGTGATCGTGAATAAAAAAGTCGTGCGTGGGAAGCTTCGTTTTCTGTTGAATGGCGACGCGGCTTATCAGGCAATGGATTATGTCGTGGAACCGGATATGTCGGCGGCATCGTATTTCTATGCCCTCGCGGCGGTATTGGGCGTCCGGATGACTGTTCCCGGAGTATGTTTTCCCATGCTGCAGGGCGATACCGAGTTTATCAAGGTTTTGGAAAAGATGGGCTGTACGGTGGAAGAATCGGACGGCGGAGGGCTGGTCGTNNTCGTTGCAGGTCCGGCGGATGGCATGTTAAAAGGGGGATTTATCCTGGATATGTCAGCTTTTTCCGATCAGGCGCTGACGCTGGCTGCGATTGCGCCTTATGCAGATGCGCCGGTCACCATAACCGGCATCGGCCATATCCGTCTGCAGGAATGTGACCGGATACAGGCAATCGTGCGTAATCTGACCGCGCTGGGGATTGAAACGGAAGAAAGGGAGGATGAGGTGACCATTTTTCCCGGCGTTCCGAAAGGGTGCGTGATTGAGACGTATGATGACCACAGGGTGGCAATGTCATTTGCGCTGACGGGACTTCGTGCAAAAGGGGTAAAGATATTAAATCCCTCCTGTTGCAAAAAGACGTTCGGAGAGTATTTTGATGTGTTGGGACAGGTGATAAAGATGTTACATATGTGACAAATAAAAGACGGAAAGTGCGTAAATTCTTGTCAGAATTTTAATGCGAAAGATAAGAAGAAGTTTTAAAATGCCATATAAATATGCAACTGTATTGACTAATTTGTGTAAATGTTATAAAATTAAATATATTATTAAGCTTTTGGCGTTTGCCGAATCTTAATTGATTAACTCTATTTATACTTATTTGTATGGGATGCGGAGGTAAATGCCATATCCCTAATTGCAGAACGGAGGCTAAAATGGCGGGATTTGAACAAAATGGGCTGGTATATACCAACGATAAGTGTATCGGCTGTAACAAATGTATTTCACAGTGTCCTGTTCTTACGGCTAATAGAGCAGTAGAGACAGAAGAAGGGCAGCATATTTATGTTGATGGCAGCAAATGCATCGGCTGCGGAGCATGTTTTGATTCTTGTGAGCATAATGCCAGAGAATTTCGGGATGATACGGAACAGCTTATGGCTGACCTTGCAAAAGGGGAAAAGATTTCTCTGTTGTGGGCGCCTGCGTTTGCAGCCAATTATCCTAACGAATATAAAAAGATCTTAGGCGGTTTAAAGCGCATGGGCGCTAACCGCATCATCAGCGTCAGCTTCGGCGCGGATATTACGACATGGGGGTATATCAAGTATATTACCGAGCATAATTTCCTGGGCGGTATCTCCCAGCCGTGTCCGGCAATTGTAAACTATATCGAGCATTATATTCCGGAGCTGATACCGAAGCTTGTGCCGATACACAGCCCGATGATGTGCGCGGCTGTATATGCGAAGAAGTATATGCATCTGACGGACAAGCTGGCATTTATCAGTCCTTGCATTGCTAAGAAATCAGAGATCACTGATCCCAATACACATGGTTATATCAGCTACAATGTGACTTTTGACCATCTTGCCAAATATGCAAGACAGCATAACATTATGGCGGAACCCGCAGAGAATGAAATAGAATATGGTCTTGGCTCCATCTATCCGATGCCGGGCGGCTTGAAGGAAAATGTATATTGGTTCTGCGGCGAGGATATCTTCATCCGTCAGATCGAGGGTGAAAAGCATGCTTATCATTTCCTGGAGGATTATAAGGAAAGAGTTTTACATAATAAGCCGCTTCCTTTCATGGTAGATGCCCTGAATTGTGCAAAGGGATGTATCTATGGTACCGGCATAGAGGAAGAAAAAAACAAGTCAGACGATACGCTGTATGAACTCCAGAAAATTAGAGAAGCAAGCAAGAGCAGAGATCTGAGGAGCGCATGGGGAAGAAATCTGACACCGGAGAAACGATTAAAGAATCTGAATAAGCAGTTTGCCAATCTTGATGTGAATGATTTTATTCGCCATTATACGGATAAATCAGCAGGTAATATCGTGGTTCGTCCTGACGACAAGCAGCTTAGGGAAATTTTTGACAGCATGAATAAGAATACCGATCATAAGCAGAAGATTAACTGCAGCGCCTGTGGTTATAATAGCTGCCGCGATATGGCGACGGCGATTTTCAACGGCTGCAATAATAAGACAAGCTGTATCCATTATGTAAAAGATCTGGCTGAGATAGAGAAGCAGCAGGTGGAAAAAATGTCAGACGAGATGGAAGAACAGAACAGAAAGATCTTGGAAAAGGCGGAAGAGCTCTCCGGAATGGTCAAGGATGCCAATGAACAGTTTGTTTCCCTGAACATATCCATTAACGAAATGTCATTAGGCAATAATAAGAATGCTGAGGAGAGCAGCAACATCAGTCAGGCGATGGGAGAGGTAGTTACCTTCTGCGAGGATATGAAAAATTCCTTTGAGATGATCAATGATCTGCTGATCCAGCTTGGCAAGAATAATGAGAATATTACTTCCGTGGCATCGCAGACAAATCTGTTGTCCTTAAACGCATCGATCGAGGCGGCGCGNNGAGGCAGGCAAGGGATTTGCGGTGGTTGCTTCCCAGATCAAGGAATTGAGTGAGTCCAGCCGCAATACGGCTAAGGACAGTGAACATAATAAAGATGAGATCATCATTGCGATGGATAAGCTGAACGAGGGATCTCAAAAGCTGATGCAGGTAGTGGATGAAGTCAACAGACGGATTACGACTCTGGCATCCAGCTCGGAGGAGATCGCGGCATCCACGGTGATGATCAGCGATATATCCAATGATCTGAAGAGAAAGTTTGAATCGATTACATCTTCCTAAAATTGGTATTACATGGGGAAAAGTCATACCCTGCGTGAATGGCGCTTGCAGATAGCGGGCGGCTGTCATGCGGGGTATTCTTCTATAAATGGGTTCTTAATGATAAGAGAAAGGCGGGATAATGGATGAAACGCGTGGGGATAGATTTGGGAGGAACTTATATTAAGGGCGGAATCGTGGATGAGGAGAACAGAATCATTGCCCGTGGAGCGACGCCTACCATGGCGGAACGTGAAGCCGAAGAAATCATCCGGGATATGGCGGCTCTTGTGAAGAAGCTGACGGAGGAAGCCGGTATGACACTGCGTGATATTGCCGGAATCGGGATAGGAAGTCCCGGCACGATTGATGCCGGAAGCGGCGTGGTCTTATATTCCAATAATATCAGATGGGAAAATGTACCGCTTGCAGATCTTCTTGCCGGAATGCTGACAGAGGATGCGGATTGCGGCGCAATCAAAGTCAGGGTATCGAATGATGCCAACTGTGCAGCTCTTGGGGAGCTGGTGTGCGATACGGATTCCGGTATTCAAAGCGCAGTCCTGCTGACTCTTGGAACCGGAGTTGGAAGCGGTATTATATTAAACGGAAAGCTGTATGAAGGAGAGCAACCGGGAGGCGCGGAACTTGGACATATGGTGATCTGCCATGGCGGAAGGCAGTGCAGCTGCGGCAGGAAGGGGTGTCTGGAGGCTTATGTATCCGCGTCCGCACTGGTGGAGGATGCAAGGCAGGCGGCGCGGGAAGCGGAGGATTCTGCACTGTATGCGCTGTGCGGATTAAACGGAAAACATGTGATAGAGGCGGTAAGGCAGAAAGACGCTGCTGCGGTAAAGGTATTTGAACGGTATCTGGAATATCTGGGCTGCGGGATCGTGAATATTATTAATATCTTTCGTCCGGAGGTGATCTACCTGGGCGGAGGGATTTGCGAAGGATTTGACCTGATGGAAGAAACGCTGCAAAAATATGTAAGAGAAAACTGCTTTGGCGGGGAGATCGCCGCAGCGGCGCAGATTAAAAAAGCGGCGCATGGCAATGATGCGGGGATTATCGGCGCCGCGGCGTTGATTGATTAAAAAAGGTCTTCTCAAAAACGGTCAACGGGTTTATAAAGGAATTGACCGATACGGACAATGGTCTTTGAGGGAAGGTGAAATATGAATGAGAAATTTTATTTATTGCCCGAAGAAAAGCAGCAGAAAATAATCAATGCGGGATTCAGGGTATTTTCAGAGAACTCCTACAAGAAAAGCCCAATGAACGAAATAGCCGACTGTGCGGGAATCAGTAAGTCGCTGCTGTTTCATTACTTTCACAACAAACGGGAGCTGTATCTTTTCCTGTGGGATAAAGCCTGCAAAATAACGATGGAGTACCTTACCGGGTATGGCTGCTACGAACCGACTGACCTGTTTGAGATGATGGAGCGCGGCATGCGGGCGAAAATACGCATGATGACGAAGTACCGAAGCATGACTGCTTTTGCGATCAAGGCATTTTACGAGAAAGATCCTGAGGTCAGTTTGGCAATACACGACAGCTATCAAAGTTATTTTGAAATGAAAGCGCAGGACGCGCTGACACGTATCGATCCCGATGATTTTGTCGAGGGATTTGATCTGAAAATGATGTACCGTGAAATGTATCTGGCTTCCGAGGGCTACCTTTGGGAGATCATCCAATGGGACGGCGAGCTTGACGTACAGAAACTTGAAAGGGACTTTGAGGATATGCTGAAATTCTGGAAAAAAATCTATTTGAAAAGGGGAGAGTGACAATGAATGCTGTCGAAACGCTCTTGCTGACGAAATTTTATGGGAAGTCGAGAGGCATCAATGAAATCGCTCTGACGGTAGCCGAGGGCGACTTCTTTGGCTTCATCGGCCCTAACGGCGCGGGAAAAAGCACTACGATCAGGATCCTCATGGGGCTTATTTCCCAAACAAGCGGAACGGCGAAAATTTTTGGCAGGGACGTCGGTAAAACGGACGTTCTCACCGATGTTGGCTATATGCCCTCCGAGGCGAATTTCTATCACGGCATGAAGGTACGCGAGGTCATAAAATATTCCGCAGAATTGAGAAAACGTGACTGTACGAAAGAAGCCGAGGGACTATGTGAAAGGCTGGAGCTGGACGTGAATAAAAAAATATCCGAGCTTTCACTTGGCAACCGTAAAAAGGTTTCCATTGTCTGCGCCCTTCAGCACAAGCCGCGGCTGTGTATTCTTGACGAACCGACAAGCGGTCTTGATCCGCTGATGCAGCGTGAATTTTATGCAGTTTTAAAAGAGCGCAACGCGGAGGGCGCGACGATATTTCTATCCTCGCACATCCTCTCTGAGATACAGAAATACTGCAAACGCGCCGCCGTTATCCGTGAAGGACGATTGCTGTTCTGTGATCAAGTGGAAAATCTTGTGCATACCAATGCGAAAAAAATCGCTTTGTCAGGAATCCCTGAACCGCCTAAAATCAACGGTATCAGCAATGTTGAAAACGATGGTGATGTCGTCAGATTCCTGTACAGCGGCGAAGCGCGCGAGCTGTTGAACGCGCTTGCACCGCTGCCGATCACTGACGTAAACATTACCGAGCCGGATCTGGAGGAGATTTTTATGCATTATTATAAGGAGGATGACCGTGACAATTCTTAAACATGAAATAAGACAGGGGCGCAATTCGCTCATTATCTGGACAGCAGTGATTGCATTTATGCTGGGAGTGTGTATCCTTATCTATCCGGAGATCTCAAAGCAGATGGACGGCTTAAGTGAAGCGTTTGCGAATATGGGCGGATTTTCCGCGGCTTTCGGAATGGACAAGTTAAACTTCGGCGAATTTTTAGGATTCTTCGGCGTGGAATGTGGAAATGTTCTCGGACTTGGCGGAGCGTTCTTTGCGGCGCTTGCGGGGATTGCGGCACTGTCCAAAGAGGAGCGCGGGCACACCGCTGAATTTCTGCTGACTCATCCCGTAAGCAGACAAAATGTTGTTGCGCAGAAGCTTGTTTCCGTGATCGTACAGATCATTATACTTAACGCAGTGGCTGTCGGCATCACTGCATTAACGACAATCATGATCGGCGAATCTCCCGACATCAAGCCGCTTACGCTGACATTTGCGGCATATCTTATGATGCAGATCGAGATCGCCGCGATCTGTTTCGGAATATCCGCGTTTATCGGAAGCGGCGGACTTGGCTTGGGACTTTGGCTTGCGGCGGCGTTTTATTTTTTGAATATCATTGCGAACCTCACCGATAGCGCGGAATTTTTGAAATACATAACACCGTTCGGTTACACGGACAGCTCAAGCATTATCGCGGACGGGCGTATTGAAATCAAATATCTCGTGGTAGGAATTGTTATGACCGTTATCGGGATCGGTGCGGCGTTTTGGAAATACGGGAGGAAAGATATTTCGTAATATGCCTTAAGACCTGTTTTCACGGGATTTTCCGAAATGGAAAGTCCCGTTTTTCGTTAGTGGTTGAAAATCATGGTTTGATATGCTAATATTAAATATTATATAAAAACGGAAGGTTCAAAGAGAAAATGGCACAATTATGGGGAGGCAGATTTACGAAGGAAACAGACCGTAACGTATATCTGTTCAATGCTTCCATAGAGTTTGACAAAAGACTTTATAAAGAGGATATCACCGGCAGCATGGCGCATGCTAAGATGCTGGAGAAGCAGAAGATCATCACGGCTGAGGAGTTAGAAGCCATCCTGAAGGGATTGGAAGGAATTCTGGCAGATGTGGAGAGCGGCGCTTTAGAGC
>DLOQ01000158.1:0-8972 GCA_002479655.1 Lachnospiraceae bacterium UBA7480 | reverse complement strand
CAGGTGGCGCTGGATATGAAGCTGTATGTCCGGGAGCAGATCAGGGAGATCGATGATTTATTGCATAAGTTTCAGACGATCCTGTACCGTATTATGGAGGAAAATCTGGAAACCTATATGCCGGGATTTACACATCTGCAGAAAGCGCAGCCGGTGACGCTGGCGCATCATATGAGTGCCTATTTTGAGATGTTTGTGCGTGACCGTTCAAGATTATCTGATATTTTAGCGCGTATGAATACCTGCCCGCTGGGAGCGGGAGCGCTTGCCGGGACGACGTATCCGCTGGACCGTGAGTGTACGGCTTCCCTGCTGGGATTTACGGAACCGACGAGAAACAGCATGGACAGTGTTTCCGACAGGGATTATATCATTGAACTGCTATCTGCATTATCTACGATCATGATGCATTTATCACGGTTTTCCGAGGAAGTGATCTTATGGAATTCCAATGAATACGGATTTATCGAGATCGATGACGCTTATTCTACGGGAAGCAGCATCATGCCGCAGAAGAAGAATCCCGATATTGCGGAGCTTGTCCGCGGCAAGACCGGAAGAGTCTATGGAAGCCTGATGGCGATGCTGACAACGATGAAGGGGATTCCGCTTGCATATAATAAAGATATGCAGGAGGATAAAGAAGGAACCTTTGATGCGATTGACACGGTCAAAGAATGTCTTATGATGTTCATGCAGATGATGGATACCATGAAGTTCAGAAAAGATGTGATGGCGCGGAGCGCGGTCAATGGATTTACCAATGCGACGGATGCCGCGGATTATCTGGTAAAACGGGGGATGCCGTTTCGAGACGCGCATGAAGTCATCGGGCGACTGGTGCTTTCCTGTATCGAGAAGCATAAGAGCATTGATGAAATGTCATTGCCGGAATTAAAGGAAATCAGTGATGTTTTTGAGGAAGATCTTTATGAAGCCGTTTCGCTGGAGACCTGTGTGCAGAAACGCCTGACAATCGGCGCGCCGGGAGTGGAAGCGATGAAGAAGACGCTTGCGGTTTATCAGAACTATCTTAAATATAATAAGGGAATATTGATGAATATATATGAACTTGAAGAAAAGCTAAAAAGCGCAAATGTCCCTGAAGACTACTATTCAATAATGAAAGGCGGACTTCCTGATGAAGTACTCTGTCTAACTACGGAGCATGGGAAATGGATTGTATATTATAGCGAAAGAGGACAGCGTACAGGATTGACTATCTTCAAAAGCGAATCAGATGCCTGTAGTTATTTTTACAATCGCTTAAAGCAATATGGAAAGAAATAATATGGCTTACTGTACCTGCAATATATTTAAATTTTAATTTAGAAATTGGCGTTATATAAACTTGCTATGTATAATCTGCTTAATAATGTTTATGAGGTTTGCATAACCTGAAGTTTGCATATTCATGTTCCAAAAATGATTTCATTTATGATGTTTTTGGAACATGAATATGCAAACAAAGAGTTATGTAAACCGGATAAAACAACACAGATAAGACATCACAATAAATCACAGTACAATATATTACAGTATTATAATTACCAATTATGATATAATAAAGAGGAGGAGTATTATGAACGGCAAATTAAAGGTAGGCATTTTAGGCGGAACGGGCATGGTGGGACAGAGGTTTATCGCTCTGTTGGAAAATCATCCATGGTTCGAGGTGACGACGATCGCGGCAAGTCCGCGTTCGGCAGGAAAGACGTATGAGGAGGCGGTGGGAGACCGCTGGAAGATGACGACGCCGATGCCGGAGGCAGTTAAGAAGATCGTTGTCATGAACGTTAATGAAGTGGATAAGGTAGCTTCTCAAGTTGATTTTGTCTTTTCCGCAGTGGATATGACCAAGGAAGAGATCAGGGCGATCGAGGAGGCTTATGCAAAGACGGAGACGCCTGTTGTCAGCAATAACAGCGCGCACAGATGGACGCCTGACGTTCCTATGGTAATCCCTGAGATCAATCCTGAACATATGAAAGTTATTGAATTCCAGAAGAAGAGACTGGGTACGGAAAGAGGATTTGTAGCGGTAAAGCCTAACTGCTCGATTCAGAGTTATGCGCCGGTACTGACCGCATGGATGGAATTTGAACCGTATGAAGTGGTTGCCACGACGTATCAGGCGATTTCGGGCGCGGGTAAGACCTTTAAGGACTGGCCGGAGATGGAGGGCAATATTATCCCGTATATCAGCGGCGAGGAAGAAAAGAGCGAGAAAGAGCCGCTTCGTATCTGGGGCGAGACCAAGGACGGCGTGATCGTTCCGGCTGATTCTCCCGTCATCACTTGTCAGTGTATCCGTGTACCGGTATTAAACGGTCATACGGCTGCGGTCTTTGTAAAGTTTAGAAAGAAACCGACGAAGGAGCAACTGATCGAGAAACTTCGTTCCTTCAGCGGTGTTCCGCAGGAGCTTGACCTGCCTAGTGCACCAAAGCAGTTTATCCAGTATCTTGAGGAAGACAACAGACCGCAGGTGACGATGGATGTGGATTATGAAAATGGCATGGGCGTCAGTGTCGGACGGCTCCGCGAGGATACTGTCTATGACTGGAAATTTGTCGGACTTTCCCACAATACAGTCAGAGGCGCTGCAGGCGGAGCAGTTCTCTGCGCAGAGCTTTTGAAAGCACAAGGCTATATTGTTGCAAAGTAAAGCTTAGAAAGCACAAGGCGTGGGAAATGTTTTTCTCAGCATTTCCCTAAGATATTATAAAAAGGACATGGTAATCATATGTTCGTTGGAAGAAAAAAAGAAATTAAATACTTAGAAGAGAATTATAAAAAACAGGGCAATCAATTGATTGTTTTATACGGGCATAAGGGCGTCGGTAAGACGGCTCTTATGTCCCGTTTTGTTCAGGGGAAACCCGCCGCGTATTATGATGCCAAACCGCTGGGCGCAGAGGAACAGCTGTATATGTGGAATCATGAGATGGGTTATGGCATTTCCAAAGAAGAGCTGTCCTTTGACGCCATCTTTGAGAAAATGTATGACGAGGGGATGGCGGTTCTTGAAGAGGAAGCTGTCAGGCTGCAGATGGTCAATGAACCCTCGCAGCTGGAAGAATTGCGTCAGATGAAACACATCCTGATGATCGATGAATTTCAGTATATCGTGAAGTTTTCGGAAAAATTTATGAAGGATCTGCTGCGGTTTATAAAAAATCAGGATCGCCGGTGCATGGTGGTTTTATGCTCTTCTTCGATCAGCTTTGTGGAAAACGGTCTTGTTCCCCAGATTGGTACATTGGCAATGGGGATCAGCAGCTTCTTTAAAGTACAGCCGTTGAATTTTATTGACTGCGTGCATTTCTTTGAAGAATTTACGACAGAAGAATGTATGAAGACTTACAATATCCTGGGTGGTTATCCGGCTTACTGGGATCAGTTTACAACGAAGATGAGCATAGAGGGCAATATTGAACATATGATGCTGTATTCTGACGTATTCCTCAGGGAGGAGGGTGAACGTGTCGTTGCCGCGGAGCTGCGGGAGGTCAATGTTTACTGTACGATCCTTTACTGTCTGAGCCATGGGATGAACAAATTAAACGAGCTGCATCAGCATACCGGTTATTCCCGTGCAAAGATCAGCGTTTATCTGAAAAACCTGATGGAGCGGGAACTGGTGGAAAAAGTATTTTCCTTTGACAATGCCAGCAGCGCCAATGCCAAGAAGGGCATTTACCGTATCGTGGGTTCTTATCTTGATTTTTATTACCGTTTTGTGTTCGGCAGAACCAGTAAATTAAATATCTTGGGCCCTAAGAAATTTTATGAACAGTATATCAAAAATGATATTGCGGCTTTTTATGAGAGACAGTTTCAAAAGATCTGCAAGGAGTATATGGAGATTCTGAATCAGCAGAAGGCTCTGCCGATCCGGGCGATTCTTATTGGTGAATGGATCGGCAAGGAGGGGACGATCGACCTTGTGTTACAGGATGAGGATGGGAAAAACATCCTCTGTTTCTGCCGCTGGCAGGAGGAACAGTTTACCATGGAGACATATGAAAGATGCTTAAATACTGCGGCCAGTGCAAAATTAAACGCAGATTATATTTATTTGTTTTCTAAGGGCGGTTTTGACCAAAAATTGACAGCGATGGCAGAAAAAATGAATAATCTTGCGCTGGTGGATATCAATACTCTTTAAAGACAGTATGATCAGGGAAAATATGCAATATCAGATCAAATGAAAGATATTAGAAAGGTCATTTATGGGGAAATCTCTCTACATAGCAGAAAAGCCTTCTGTTGCAAAGGAATTTGCCAAGGCATTAAAATTAAATGTGAAGAGCCGGGACGGCTATATGGAGTCCGATGAAGCGGTGGTGACGTGGTGCGTGGGGCATCTGGTAACGATGAGTTATCCGGACGCATATGATCCGGAACTGAAAAGATGGAGTCTAAATACCATTCCCTTTATTCCGAAAGAATATAAGTATGAAGTCATTCCCGACGTGGAGAAACAATTTAAGATCGTCGCATCGCTGCTTAACCGCGAGGATGTGACGACGATTTATGTCTGCACGGACTCAGGACGCGAAGGGGAATATATATACCGTCTTGTAGAGCGTCAGGCAGGCGTCACAGGAAAGGAACGGAGACGTGTCTGGATCGATTCCCAGACGGAGGAGGAGATCCTTCGCGGGATCCGTGAAGCGAAAGAACTGTCAGCATATGAT
This sequence comes from Lachnospiraceae bacterium UBA7480, assembly GCA_002479655.1. Taxonomy (GTDB): domain Bacteria; phylum Bacillota; class Clostridia; order Lachnospirales; family Lachnospiraceae; genus NK4A136. The sequence goes on along the minus strand of DLOQ01000158.1, from coordinate 4,269 downwards.
GACCTTTGTGCATCCGCTTATCTGCGCGCGCAGGAAGATTATCTGATGGGCATCAATTTTTCCAGAGTGCTTACTCTTAAATACGGCAATTTTGTAAAGAATTATCTTAAGGCGGAAAAGGGCGTGATCTCCGTTGGGCGCGTCATGACCTGCGTGCTTGGCATGGTGGTGGATCGGGAAAGGGAGATCAGGGAGTTTGTGAAGACGCCGTTTTACCGTATCATCGGCGATTTTGAACTTGACGGCAATACGGTGTCGGGAGAGTGGAAAGCGGTGGAAGGCTCTTTGTATTTTGAGTCGCCGCTGCTTTATAAGGAAAATGGCTTTGCCAAGAAGGAGGATGCGGAAAAGCTGATCGGTGAGCTTGCGCCGTCATTTCCGGCAGAGGCAGTCTTGGAAAAGGTCGAGAAAAAGACGGAGAAGAAAAATCCGCCGTTACTGTACAATCTTGCGGAGCTGCAGAACGACTGCTCTAAATTATTTAAGATCAGTCCCGACGATACCTTAAAGATCGCGCAGGAGCTTTATGAAAAGAAGCTGACGACGTATCCCAGGACGGATGCGAGAGTATTATCGACAGCAGTCGCAAAAGAGATTGATAAAAATATCAGGGGATTAAAAAATGCGCCGGTCTGCGCGGAGCATGCAGGTGAAGCGCTGGAGATGGGAAGTTATCAAAAGATCGCTTCCACAAAGTACGTGAATGACAAGCAGATCACGGATCATTATGCGATCATCCCCACAGGGCAGGGCTTTGGCGCATGGAACAGTCTTTCTCCGACGGCCAAGAAGGTCTATGAGATCATCGTCAGAAGATTTCTTGCCATCTTTTATCCGCCTGCCGTATATCAGAAACTGACGCTGACGATTTCCATGATGCCTTCCGGCGGTCAAAGCAAAGAATGTTTTTTCTCCAATTTTAAAGTGTTGTCTGAGGAAGGATATCTGAAGATCATGCAGTATTCATTTGCAGCTTCGGCAAATAAAACTTCCGGAGAAGAAGCTAAACTGTCTGAGGATGCACCGGAAAACAGCGAGAAAAATGCAGATAACAATGGAGAAGATGCCGGTGAAGAAGTAAGGTGCGATCAGGAATTTTTAAAGAAGCTGTCTGCATTGAAAAAGGGCACGGTAATTTCCTGTACGTCGCTGGCATTGAAGGAAGGGGAGACGTCGCCGCCAAAGCGGTACAATTCCGGCAGCATGATCCTTGCAATGGAAAACGCGGGACAGCTGATAGAAGATGAGGAGCTGCGGGCGCAGATCAAGGGAAGCGGTATCGGCACCTCCGCCACCAGAGCAGGGATTCTGACAAAATTATTTCATATAAAATACCTGGCGCTGAACAAAAAAACGCAGATCATCACGCCGACGCTGCAGGGAGAGCTGATCTATGATGTCGTCTATCATTCGATTGCTTCGCTTCTGGATCCGAAACTGACAGCGAGCTGGGAGAAAGGACTGACCGGCGTGGCAGGCGGAACGATCAGCCGGGAAGAATATACGGAAAAGATGGACGGTTTTGTCATACGGCATACCAACCGCGTCAAAGATCTGAATAACCAGTGGGCGCTTAGGGGATGCTTTGACAGGGCAGCGCAGTATTATAAGAAATAAGAAAGGTATGGTTTTAAAATGGAACAGGCAAAAATCAGTAATTTATATGATTTGAATGAGACGATCGCAAAGGATATTTTTGATGGGGCGGAGTATCCCTGGGAGGCGCTCTCGAAGATCAAAGAGTTTATCATAACGCTTGGCAAAACACTGGATCCCGCGGTTTATGAAAAACGCGGCGAAGATATCTGGGTGGCAAAAAACGCCAGGATCGCGCCGACGGCATGCCTGAACGGGCCGCTGATCATCGACGAGGAAGCGGAAGTAAGGCATTGCGCATTTATCCGGGGCAGCGCCATTGTCGGGAAAAAATGTGTGGTCGGCAATTCTACCGAGCTTAAGAATGTCATATTATTTAATAATGTACAGGTTCCCCATTACAATTATGTCGGGGACAGCATCCTTGGATATAAGGCGCATATGGGCGCGGGTTCGATCACCTCTAACGTAAAAAGCGATAAGACTCTGGTTGTTGTAAAAGAAGCGGAAGGATGTGATAATGCTTCCGATACAGGGGAGAGCATTGCTACAGGGTTAAAAAAATTTGGCGCGATGCTTGGAGACAATGTGGAAGTCGGCTGCAATTCCGTCCTGAATCCGGGTACGGTGATCGGCCGGAATACCAATATTTATCCGACCTCCAGTGTCCGCGGCGTGATTCCGGAGGACTCGATTTATAAAAAATGTGGAGATATTGTCAAAAAACGGTAAAATCCACTGGATTTTTTCTCCGGAATATGCGAAAATATATAGGGTTGTAATATATATAAATAAAACACATGAATTGAAAGGAGAAGTTACACATGATTATTTCTAAAGAAGTTCAAGAAATGTGTAAGGTGGCACAGGGCGTTCATCATGGCGCGGCACCCATCCCGGAAGAGGCAAAATGGGTCAAAGCAAAAGAAGTAAAGGACATTTCCGGTCTGACACATGGTGTTGGCTGGTGTGCACCGCAGCAGGGCGCATGTAAGCTGACGCTGAATGTGAAAGAGGGTATCATTCAGGAAGCATTGGTTGAAACCATCGGATGTTCCGGTATGACGCATTCCGCAGCTATGGCAGCTGAGATCCTGCCGGGTCTTACGGTTATGGAGGCATTGAATACTGACCTTGTATGCGATGCGATCAACACGGCAATGAGAGAACTTTTCCTGCAGATCGTTTACGGCAGAAGCCAGAGCGCATTTTCTGAGGACGGTCTTCCGGTAGGAGCAGGTCTTGAGGATCTTGGTAAAGGTCTTAGAAGCCAGGTTGGTACGATGTATGGTACACTTCAGAAGGGACCGAGATATCTGGAGATGGCAGAAGGTTATGTTACAGGTATCGCTTTGGACGCTGATGACCAGATCATTGGTTATAAGTTCGTAAGCCTTGGCAAGATGACAGACTTTATTAAGAAGGGTGACGATCCGAACACAGCTTATGAGAAGGCAAGCGGACAGTATGGACGTGTTGCTGATGCCGTTAAGATCATTGATCCCAGAACTGATGCAGAAGTGAAATAAGGAGGAGAGAAAACATGGCTTTATTTGAATCATATGAAAGAAGAATAGACAAAATCAATAAAGTTCTCGGTGAGTATGGAATCTCTTCCATTGAAGAAGCTGAGAAGATCACGAAGGACGCAGGTCTTGACGTGTATAATCAGATCAAAGGCATCCAGCCGATCTGTTTTGAGAATGCATGCTGGGCTTACACGGTAGGCGCTGCAATCGCAATCAAGAAGGGATGTAAGAAAGCTTCTGAAGCTGCTGCAGCAATCGGCGAAGGCCTTCAGGCATTTTGTATTCCGGGTTCTGTTGCAGATACCAGAAAGGTTGGTCTTGGCCACGGTAATCTTGGTAAGATGCTCTTAGAGGAAGAGACAGAGTGCTTCTGCTTCCTTGCAGGTCATGAGTCATTTGCCGCTGCTGAAGGCGCAATCGGTATCGCTGAGAAAGCTAACAAGGTTCGTCAGAAACCGCTTCGTGTTATCCTGAACGGTCTTGGCAAGGACGCAGCGCAGATCATTTCCCGTATCAATGGTTTTACCTATGTTGAGACGGAATATGATCCTTATACGAACACCGTAAAAGAAGTATTCAGAAAATCCTATTCAGAAGGACTTCGCGCTAAGGTCAATTGTTATGGCGCTAATGATGTTTGTGAAGGCGTTGCAATCATGCATAAGGAAGGCGTTGACGTTTCCATTACCGGTAATTCAACCAATCCTACCAGATTCCAGCACCCCGTTGCAGGTACATATAAGAAAGAATGTATCGAGCAGGGCAAGAAGTATTTCTCCGTTGCATCCGGCGGTGGTACAGGCCGTACCCTTCATCCGGACAATATGGCAGCCGGTCCTGCATCCTATGGTTTCACAGATACCTTAGGACGTATGCATTCTGATGCGCAGTTTGCCGGATCATCCTCCGTTCCTGCCCATGTTGAGATGATGGGTCTGATCGGCGCAGGCAACAATCCGATGGTTGGTATGACTGTTGCAGTTGCTGTTTCGATTGAGGAAGCAGCGAAAGCAAACCGTTTCTAAGAAACGTTAGAAAGTTCTGATAAAATGCTGTAAATAGAGAGCTTTTCAAGTCGTGATCCGGTTTGAAAAGCTCTCGTTTTTTGTAGACATCTAAAAGGAAAAAGGAGCTTCCTGTATAA
>DLOQ01000106.1 GCA_002479655.1 Lachnospiraceae bacterium UBA7480 | reverse complement strand
TTATTGAGAGTTTCGCAATTATCTAAATATTAAATATATAAGAAGGATAGGAAAGGTTTAATTATGAGTGAACAAATCAAAAATGATACTTCAGTAGAACAGGAATACGGCGCCGACCAGATTCAGATCCTGGAAGGTCTGGAAGCAGTCAGAAAAAGACCGGGTATGTATATCGGAACGACTTCTTTAAGAGGTCTTCATCATCTTGTCTATGAAATCGTGGATAATTCCGTAGATGAAGCCCTTGCCGGATATTGTGATCATATTACCGTAACGATCAATGAAGGAAATACTGTCACCGTAGTGGATAACGGCCGTGGTATCCCTGTTGGTATCAATCATAAAGCCGGTCTGCCTGCTGTGGAAGTTGTATTCACAGTCCTTCATGCCGGCGGTAAATTTGGCGGTGGCGGATATAAAGTATCCGGAGGACTTCACGGTGTTGGGGCATCTGTTGTTAATGCGCTTTCAGAGTGGCTTGAAGTCAATATTTACAGTGATGGAAAGATCTATAACCAGCGCTATGAAAGAGGGCATGTATGTTATCCGTTAAAGGTGGTTGGTGACTGTGATCCTGAAAAAACAGGAACGGAAGTGACCTTTTTTCCGGATCATCAGATCTTTGAAGACATCAACTTTGATTTTGATACTTTAAAGCAGCGTCTTCGTGAGATGGCATTTTTAACAAAAGGTTTAAAGATAGAGTTAAGAGACGTCAGAGATAAAGAAAATATCAATGAAAAGGTATTTCATTATGAGGGAGGCATCAAGGAGTTTGTTACATATTTGAACAGAAGCAAGACTTCCCTGTATGACGATATCCTTTATTTTGAAGGAAAAAGAGACGACGTTTATGTTGAAGTTGCGATTCAGCACAATGACGCGTTTAATGAAAGCACTTACGGATTTGTAAATAATATCAATACGCCGGAAGGCGGCACCCATGTAGAAGGTTTTAAGAGTGCGCTTACAAAAACCTTTAATAAATACGGACGTGCCAATAAATTACTTAAGGACAGCGATCCGAATCTGACCGGTGAAGATATCAGGGAGGGTCTGACGGCGATCATTTCCATTAAGATCGGCGATCCTCAGTTTGAAGGCCAGACAAAACAGAAGCTTGGCAATACCGAAGCAAGAGGCGCGGTAGACAGCATCGTTAGTGAACAGCTTACTTATTATCTGGAGCAGAATCCGCAGGTTGCAAAGTTGATCTGTGAAAAATCCGTTCTGGCGCAGCGCGCGCGTGAAGCTGCTAGAAAGGCAAGAGATCTGACCAGAAGAAAGACAGCTTTGGAAGGCTCTTCCCTTCCGGGTAAGCTTGCGGATTGTTCTGATAAAGATCCGAAAAATTGTGAGATCTATATCGTCGAGGGAGATTCCGCCGGCGGCAGTGCAAAATCTGCCAGAAGCCGCGCAACACAGGCGATCCTTCCTCTGCGCGGCAAGATATTAAATGTGGAAAAAGCAAGGCTTGACAGGATCTATGGAAATGAAGAAATCAAGTCCATGATCACGGCATTTGGCACGGGCATCCATGATGATTTTGATATTACGAAACTCCGCTATCATAAGATCATCATCATGACTGATGCTGATGTGGATGGCGCTCATATCGCAACATTGATGCTGACCTTCCTTTATCGTTTTATGCCGGAGCTGATNNCCCGCCTCTTTATAAGCTGGAAAAGAATAAAAAGGTATGGTATGCGTATTCGGATGCGGAGTTGGATCAGATTTTAACAGAAGTCGGACGTGATCAGAATAATAAGATCCAGCGTTATAAAGGTCTTNNTGCGGAACAGCTTTGGGAGACGACCATGGATCCGGAAAAGAGGATCCTGCTCAGGGTATGCATGGATGAAGACGCGGAATCGGAAGTCGATCTGACATTTACAACGCTGATGGGCGATAAAGTAGAGCCGAGACGTGAATTTATAGAAGCAAATGCAAAATTTGTGAAGAATCTGGATATCTAAACATAAAACGTCTTCTATTTGGCTTATGGTAATAGTGCGTTTTAGACTTTAAAAATGATATTTTACTATGGGAAAGGTTTGGTAATACAAAATGGATGATACGATTTTTGATAAGATCCATGAGGTGGATCTAAAGAAAACCATGGAAAAGTCATATATTGACTATGCGATGAGCGTTATCGCTTCCAGAGCGCTTCCGGACGTCAGGGACGGACTGAAGCCTGTTCAGAGGCGAATCCTGTTTTCCATGATTGAGTTGAATAACGGTCCCGATAAGCCGCATCGTAAGTGTGCGCGTATCGTCGGTGATACGATGGGTAAATACCATCCGCATGGCGACAGCTCTATTTATGGAGCGCTTGTCAATATGGCGCAGGATTGGAATACAAGATATCCTCTTGTTGACGGTCATGGAAACTTTGGTTCTATGGACGGCGACGGCGCTGCCGCAATGCGATATACAGAAGCGAGATTATCAAAGATATCCATGGAACTGCTTGCGGATATCAATAAAGATACGGTTGATTTTGTACCGAACTTTGATGAGACGGAAAAAGAGCCCTCCGTACTTCCGAGCCGTTATCCGAATCTTTTGGTCAATGGCACGACAGGTATTGCCGTAGGTATGGCGACCAATATCCCGCCGCACAATCTCCGTGAAGTGATTGACGCTGTTGTGAAGATCATTGATAACCGCGTGGATGAAAACAGAACAACAGATATTGATGAATTGTTAGAGATCGTAAAAGGTCCGGATTTCCCTACAGGGGCGGAGATCCTTGGTACTGCGGGAATAGAGGAAGCTTACCGGACAGGACGCGGCAAGGTAAGGCTCCGCGGCATTACCAATATAGAGACTCTTCCAAACGGAAAGTCCCAGATCGTCATTACAGAGCTTCCTTATATGGTCAATAAAGCAAATATGATCTTAAAAATGGCGGATCTTGTGAAAGATAAAAGGCTTGACGGTATCACGGATATCCGTGATGAATCCAACCGGGAAGGTATGCGTGTTGTGATCGAGCTGAGACGTGATGCCAATGCCAATGTCCTTTTGAATAAATTGTACAAACATACGCAGCTTCAGGATACCTATGGAATCATTATGCTTGCGCTTGTCAATAACGAGCCGAAAGTATTAAATCTCTTGCAGATGCTGGAAGAATATCTGAAACATCAGGAGGAGGTCGTTACAAGGCGTACCAGATATGATCTGAATAAAGCGGAAGAACGCGACCATATTGTACAGGGATTATTGATCGCTTTGGATCATATCGATGAAGTGATCCAGATCATCAGGGGAAGCCGTACCACGCAGGAAGCGAAAGAAAAATTGATGGAGCGTTTTGCTCTTTCTGATGCGCAGTCTCAGGCGATCGTTGATATGCGTCTGAAAGCGCTGACAGGATTGGAAAGAGAAAAACTGGAACAGGAGCATCAGGATCTGGTTGCCCTGATCAATGAATTAAGAGCGATCCTTGCGGATGAAAAACTTCTGCTTGGCGTAATCAAGAAAGAGCTTTTGGAAACATCCGTAAAATATGGTGATGACAGAAGAACGGCAATCGGTTTTGATGATATGGATATCTCTATGGAAGATATGATCCCTGTCAGCAATACGGTGATCGCTATGACGAATCTTGGATATATCAAACGTATGACCGTTGATAATTTCCATTCCCAGAACCGCGGCGGTAAGGGAATCAAAGGAATGACGACGATCGAAGATGATTATATCGAAGATCTTCTGATGATGACGACGCATGATTATATCATGTTCTTTACAAATATCGGACGGGCATACCGCCTGAAGGCTTATCAGATTCCGGAGGCGGGACGTACCGCAAGAGGTACTGCGATCATCAATCTTCTACAGTTAAATCCGGGAGAAAAGATATCCGCAGTGATTCCGATCAAGGAATATATCGAAGGCAAGAACCTGTTCATGGTAACAAAGAAAGGTACCGTAAAGAAAACTTCTATTATGGAATTTGCCAATATCCGTAAGAACGGACTTGCGGCGATCAATTTGCAGGATGATGATGAGTTGATCGAAGTTAAGCAGACGGATAAGGATACTGAGATCTTCTTGGTTACGAAATATGGCAAATGTATCCGTTTCAAGGAGACAGACGTCCGCGCAACGGGAAGGACCTCTATGGGAGTCAGGGGCATGAATCTTGATTATGATGATGATATCGTCGGCATGCAGCTTGACCATCAGGGAGATTCCTTGTTGATCGTCAGTGAAAACGGTATGGGAAAGAGAACCTATCTGGATGAATTTACTCTGCAGAACCGTGGTGGAAAAGGTGTAAAATGCTATAAGATCACGGAAAAGACAGGTGATGTCATCGGTGTTAAAGCGGTTACGGACGAGCATGAGATCATGATGATCACTTCCGCCGGTACGATCATCCAGCTTCGTATGGAAGATATTTCTATCCTTGGACGCATTACTTCCGGTGTGAAGATGATCAATCTGGAAAAAGGCATCAAGGTTGCCAAGATCGCAAAGGTACGCGAAAAAGTCAATGATGGTATCGTTGATGCGGATTTTGAAAATATGGAAGCAGAAGAAAGCTCTGACGTTTCAACAGGATCTTCTGAAGAAGAATCATAAATACTTAAGGAATCATTTCCTATTTTATGAAGTCTGAGGGTACTTATGACAAGAAGAAGAACTACATATGTTTCTTATAGCGATATCAAAAGAAAGCGGCGCAAACGGATCCTCTGCGTTTCTATTATTGCGGCAGTAATAGTGCTTGGAGCCGGTTTGTTCCTGCTTATCAGACATATTTCAAGGGTAGTGAAAGAAACGTCAGCAGATGGCCGGTTATTATCATCATCAGACAGTACCGTTTCAGATGATGTATATATAATTTCCATGAATACGGTACAGACAGATCCTGCCGCGGCAGATAGTTCATCCGCTGCAGAGTGGATCAGTTTTTCCGAACGTGAAGACCGTGTGAAAGTACGGGGGATCTATATCACCGGTCCCATGGCGGGAAGCGCGGGTATAGAGGATCTGATCGATCTGGTCGACAGTACGGAACTGAATGCCGTCGTGATTGATATGAAAAACGACGAAGGAAATATTACATATCAGATGGATCTGCAATCCGCGCAGGAGATGGGAGCTTGTATCAATTATATAAGCGATATGGAAGGCCTGATGGCGGAATTGAAAGAGCATGATATCTATACCATTGCCAGGATCGTATGTTTCAAGGATCCCTATCTGGCAGAACACAATCCCCAGCTTGCACTAAAAAAAGCAGATGGTTCCAATCTGACAGACGCATATGGTCTGACATGGGTCAATCCTTATAAAGAGGAAGTGTGGGAATATCTGACGGATGTGGCATTGGCCGCTGCTGATATGGGCTTTGATGAGATCCAATATGACTATGTAAGATTTCCTATTGGAAACGAAGCTGAAACAGCGGATTACGGCGTGGATATCCAGTCTTATCCAAGAGAACAGGCCATTATGAATTTTCTTGATTATGCCACGGAACACCTGCATGAGAAAGGTATTCCGGTGACGGCGGATGTCTTTGGCACGATCATAGGAAGCGCTATAGATGTAGAACAGGTGGGACAGGATTATGTAGGACTTGGCAGTACGGTAGACGTGCTTTGCCCTATGATCTATCCCTCTCATTATGGAAAAGGGGTATTCGGATATGATGTGCCCGACGCATATCCTTATGAGACGGTCTATGCGGCGCTTATGGCTTCCAAAAGCGAGCTTGCCGGGATAGCGGATAAAGACCGGGCAGTAGTAAGACCTTGGCTGCAGGCATTTACCGCCACATGGGTAAGCGGTCATATCACTTACGGCGGAGATGAGATCCGCAGCCAGATCCAGGCGGTATATGACGCAGGATATGAAGAATGGATCTTATGGAATGCGTCGAACCGGTATACTGATGAAGGGTTAGAGAAAGCAGAATAATGATTTACTCAATGTCTGCAGATTTTTGCGACAGAACTATCAAAAGAAGTATAAATGTGTAAACCGACAGAAAGAATTAAGAAGAGGATTATAACTATGATTCAAACTTTTACAATGCATCCCAGAGCATATTTGAAAACAGATGTTCCGTCAGAGGAGCGCATTAATATAAAAATTAATGATGAGATTAGCTATACCATTGTGTATATAGGACCGTATTCATACACTATGGAGGCAAAAGTTCATAATGAAGTTCAAGTATGGAATAAAGAAAAAGGGATTCCACACAATTTTCATATAGGAAACGCAAACAGTATAGGAGCTAATTTAACGTGCGTATTTGGAAGAAATCATAATACCAAAATGGTTTCTTCCGGAGCGTTGGAAGCACATATGTACAACAGCGGAATTTTAAAAAATGAAAATGGCAAAAGCACCTTTCGGCAAAAGGGGAGCATAATCCTTCAAAACGATATATGGATAGGAGACAATGTCACCATTATGGGAGGCTGCATTGTCAGGAATGGAGCAGTGGTTGCACAAAATGCACATGTGGTTAAGGATGTTCCCGCATATGCGGTAGTAGGAGGAAATCCGGCGAAAGTAATTGGCTGGCGTTTTCCGAAAGACTTGATCGAAAAGCTGCAGATGATACAGTGGTGGTACTGGGATTATGATAAGATACTGCGGAATTATGATTATTTTACGGAGGACGTTGAGGGTTTTTGCGACAGATTTTATGACGAAGCGAAGGAACAATTTGATTCCCTTGCTCTAAATAGAAAGGTCAAAGATGATGCCTATATGGTATATGTTGATTACTATGAAAATTACAGTTCCTATTCGGCTATCATTGAAGCGTTTTTAGAAGCGTTCCTCAGTGATGACAGAAAAAGGCTGCTTCTCTTTATCCAAAATGATGTGGAAGGAGCAGATATGGAGGCGGTGATTACAGAGTTAGAAAAACTGGTAGAATATGTAACCGGGACGCCGAAAATAAAATGTCGCTTGGAAATGGTTGTTGGAAATAAAGAAAAGGCAGTATCATGTCTGCTGGAAATGTCGCATTTTATTACGACTCGAGTTTATAATACCGTTTATACAACGTGTCTGGCGGATCGTTTTGGAATAGAAATCTTATCCGGTGTTGATGAAAATATTCCGTTTACGACTAGCGGATATAATATGTTTCGAGAATAAGCGGCAATTACTTATATGGATTAAAAAGTTTTTAATGGTGTTCTTAGTAATTTTGCATGCGGCGGCTACGTCCTTTGAAGTAAACTGCTCTGGAAGTATACAAGGTGTCATAATGTCCTGTATTAACGATTCTTCGGAAATATCCCCACGCCATTCTTCCGATAAAAAATTTAGAAAATCTTGTTTGTTGTCAATCCTCCATTCGGATACCAGAGACAGCGGTATTTTATCCGTTTTGGTAGAACCCTCTTTTTATCTTTTGACCAGCCGTCCAGAATATGGTATTCTTCCATATCAAGAAAAATCAAGATAAAGTGAAGATGCTCGTTAGAAAGATATGGTTTGATTCTATACAATTCCGGTATAATATTATATATTTTTCCCTTTTTCGGGCATTTTCTCGGAGGACGGATCTCTCCCGTCTCAGGATCGACCCAGCGAAGATATTTGATATGGGGAATGGGATAAACGATTGTTACTTCATATTCTTGTAAAAAATAATCCAGCTTTGCGCGCATCGTATGAAAATGCCGTGTCTGGATCTCTATGATCTCGCTTTCCTTGCAGATATCCGCTACAAAATTTGTGGAAATGGTAATTGCAAACTTCCGATGAAAAATGTAAAATAAACAAAGAAAATCATTAAGGAGTGACAGATGGAGAATTACAACGCAATCATCCTTACAACACCGACAGATTTTGAACGTCTGCAGGACAGCTATGCCCGGATGGTGCGTAATCTCGCGCCCAGAAAAATCGTATTTATCGGCAGCAGGAAAGTTCAGGAATTGATACAGCAATCAGATGCAGCGGGGCAGGTCGGCTTTTATGATGAAGACGATCTGATCCCATTTGCGGATGTGCATCAGATCATGAAGGAGCTTCTGCAGACGGATGAGCTTCCCAGAGGTGTGACCGGATGGTATTACCAGCAGTTTTTGAAGATGCAGTATGCGTTTGTCTGTAAGGAGGATTATTATCTGATCTGGGACGGGGATACGGTTCCCTGTAAGCCGTTTTCCATGTTTCGGGAGGATGGGCTTCCCTATCTGGATCTGAAGCAGGAGTATCATGAAGAATATTTTCATACGATTGAAAATCTCTTTCCGGGGATGCGTAAGAGCATAGCAAAATCCTTTATCTCAGAGCATATGCTGATCAGGTGTGATATTATGAAACAGCTGATTATGGATGTTATGAACTTTTCCGCAGAAGATACTGCCGATGTTGTAAAGGATACCGCTAAAAATAATATACAGACTCCGGGCGCTTTTTATGAAAAGATACTCCGGGCAATCCGTCCGGGACAGATCATGAATACGGCATTTAGTGAGTTTGAAACTTATGGAACGTATGTGACATTCCGTTATACGGATGCGTATTGTCTGCGTGACTGGCATTCTTTCCGGCTGGGAGGAGAGTTTTTTCATCCGGAACGCATGAAAGATGAAGATTATGCGTGGCTGGCAAAAGATTTTGATGCGATCTCCTTTGAAAAAGGACATACGGTGCGGAAAGATCATGAGGAAATATTCACCAGTCCCCGTTACCGGGAGAAGCTGTCTGCAAGACAGATCTTAGAGCTTGCCCAGCAGGAATTTCAGGAAGGCTATAAAGAAGTATGGGATGATGAACCGGAAAAAAAGACAGCCATGGAAAAGGATAGGAATACAAAAAATCCGGAAGTTTTGAAAAAGAAGGAAGATCATGCAATAAATGAGATCATTATGGAAGCGGGCCGATGCGAGTCCGCAGGCGATCGGGACGGGATGTTTCTGGCGATACAAAAAGGATTGAAGCAGGAGCATGACAATTATGAATTGTACTACATGCTGGGATTCTATTATCTGCCGGAGAATATTGATCAGGCATATCTTTGTTTCCAGAATGCATTATTTTACTGTCATAATGAAGAAGACCGCGCTGTGATCCTTGCGGATATGGAAAATCTGGAGCAGACCGGCAGGATCAGGGTACGGAATACGGCGATTGTGATCGTTTCTTATAATGCCTGTTATTTTATGCAGAGAAATATAGAAAATATCCGTAAGTCATTGCCGGACGGGAGCTACCGGATCGTGGTGGTGGATAATGCTTCTACTGACGGGGTGGCGGAGTGGCTGCAGGAGCAGGATGATATCATACTGCTGAAAAATGCGGAGAATAAAGGGTTTGCGCCTGCATGTAATCAGGGCGCCGAAGTATTACAGGATCACGATATCTTTCTTTTGAATAACGACACAAGATTAGCGCCAAATGCCCTGTTCTGGTTAAGGATGGGACTTTACGAAAGTGAAAAGATCGGCGCAGCGGGAAGCTGTTCTAATTATGCGGGGAACGGACAGCAGATAGAAGTGGAATTTACGCTGCCGGATGGATATCTGCAGTATGGCGCGTCTGTCAATGTGCCGCTGCGGGAGCCGTATGAAGAACGTGTGAGACTTTCGGGATTTGCCATGCTGGTCAGAGGCGATGTATGGAAAGCGGTAAGCGGCATGGATGAAGACTTTGCGCCGGGATACTTTGAGGACGACGATCTTTCCATGAAAATATTGAAGGCAGGGTATCGGCTGTTATATTGCAGGAATAGCTTTATCTATCATGCGGGAAGCCAGAGCTTTATCAAAAATCCCGATGTAGATCAGATCTTTATGGATCATTATCAGCTGTTTATCAATAAGTATGGGTTTGATATTTTTGAATTTGCTGCCGCGGATCAGGAGATGATCCGGGAGATCCCGTATCAGAAAGAAGACGCGTTTAACATACTTCAGATCGGCAGCGGCATTGGCGCGGATCTGAAATATATCCGTACGAAATATCCCCATGCCAATGTGATCGGAGTAGAACCGGCAGCGGTATTGTATGAGATCTCAAAAGGGACGGATATGGTATTCCGGAATACGGTGGAGTTAAAGAAGGTATTTCAACAGCCGGTATTTCAGGTGCTTTTGATTGCAAAGAAAAGGTATGCCGGATTGAGTAAAGAAGATATGGAGATCATAGAAAGCGTATGCCTGCCCGGCTGTATTGTTTTACCCAAAGTCTAAGGATATACTGATAAAATGAAAAGCGGGATGGTAAAAAATAAAAATATACATGGAAACAAGGGTCACTTCGTTGTATAATAACTATAAGTATGTGTCTGAACAAGAATGTATCTGCTGAAAATAAATTAGGGGAACAAAGAAAATACTAATTGAAAAGAGAATAGTGATAGATAAAATAAAAAAGATACTTATTAAAACTGAGAATGACAATAGAGTGAACCATTGAAAATATAAAAGTACGGAGGAAATTATGACTAGCGAAATACTTACGAAGATGGGACTTGGAGGTCTGGATATCGGTCTTATGTTGATTGTGCTGACAGTGCTTGTTATAGCGGCGATCGTCATGGTAATCATCCTGCTGGTACAGAATCACCGTCTGCAGGACAAATATGACCGGTTTATGCGCGGCGCCAAGGCAAAGAGTCTTGAAACGGAGATACAGGATCTGATCAAAGATGTGGAAGATCTGACAAGAACTTCCAAGGAGCATGATATTGATATCAAAGAGCTGTATCATAAGCACGAAGGCGCTCTGCAGAAGGTTGGTCTCGTGAAATATGATGCGTTTAAGGAGATGGGCGGTAAGCTGAGCTATGGGCTGGCTGTTTTGGATGAGAATAACAATGGATTTCTCATCAATTCCGTACACAGCAGTACCGGATGTTATTCCTATACGAAAAAAATCAAAGACGGAGAGTCAGAGATCGAGCTGAGCAAGGAAGAAAAAACGGCATTGGAAAGGGCGCTGGATAAGCAGACGTATTCCGCTGTCCGTAAACCCCGGTCAAAGAAGAATACCGCACCGGCAGATGAAGATGAGTTTGAGGATAAGAATTAGTGTGAGAAAGTTGCTCTAATATGGAGGAATATATGAGTAAAATAAAAGATTTGTTGATCAGGATCAGGGCAGCAGTGAAGGCGGAAACGATGCGGGCGGACGCCGCTTTGATCGATGAGATTACCCATGTTGTAAAGGGTGAGCTGGATACTAATAAGATCAATTTTTCAACGGAACAGTATCGTGATATTTTTATAAAGATTAATCAGTTAAAGGAAGATTTTTCAAACAGTACGCAGGATACGGCTGCGGTGCTGCTGTATTTTGATGCGTTGATCCTTTGTGTCAGTATGATCTCACCGGTCACAGATGTGCTGGTCAGCAAGGAATACTGGGAATATAAGCATCGGGACGAATTGGAAGATCCTGAAATACGGGATGTGATCGAGCATATTGGAAAGACTAAAAAAATCCAAATATATAATTATGATTTTGCAGATGAATATGTGACAATTCCGGTAGAGGTTTCTTTAGATGAAACCTGCGAAATGTTTTATGTACCGTATCGTAACAGAAAGATGTATTTTCCAAAAGGCTGGAAGGAAGCAGATGTGGTTCATTACTATAAATGGATTATGATGGAACAGGATCAGAGATCGCCGCACTGTTATGATCATGAAGGATACGGAGTGATGCCGGGCGATGTGGTAGTCGACGCCGGCGTTGCGGAAGGTAACTTTGCCTTAAATGTGATTGATAAGGCGCAGAAGCTTTATTTGATCGAAGCCGATGAAAGATGGATCGAAGCGCTGGAAAAGACATTTGCATCAGATATGGATAAAGTGCAGATCATCCGCGGATTTTTGAGCGGGGAAACATCCGGAGATAATGTATGTCTGGATCAGCTGTTTGCCGGACAGACAATCAATTATGTGAAAATGGATATTGAAGGATATGAAAAACAGGCATTGAAAGGCGCAAAGAAGGTGATGGGTGAAGCAAAAAATCTGCGGTGCGCTGTTTGTACGTATCATAATTATGAGGATGAGGAACTGATCAGGAAGCAGCTGCAGGACTATGGTTTTGAGACAGAGGTTTCTGATGGATATATGTTCCCGGATATGACGATGAAAGTATTGATGGATGCAGAGCTGCGCAGAGGACTTATGTTTGGAAGGAAGTAGGAAAGTAGCCGAAAACAGTTGACAATCCTGTTTACTGTGTTATGCTTGATGGGCGCAGGATCATTTTATATAGGAAAACAAACAAGAGAAAGAAGGTAAACCAACATGATCGACATTAAATTTTTACGGGATAATCCGGAAGCAGTCAGGGAGAATATCAGGAAAAAATTTCAGGACAGCAAGCTTCCCATGGTGGATGAAGTGATCGCATTGGATGCTGAGAGACGTTCCATCCAGCAGCAGGCGGATCAATTGAAGGCTGACAGGAATAAATTATCCAAGCAGATCGGCGCATTGATGGGTCAGGGCAAGAAGGACGAGGCGGAAGAGATCAAGAAGCAGGTTGCCGCCAATGCAGAGAAGCTGGCGGAATTGGATAAGCAGCAGACAGAGCTGGAAGAAAAAGTAACGAAGATCATGATGGTGATCCCGAATATTATCGATCCGTCGGTGCCGATCGGTAAGGATGATTCTGAAAATGTAGAAGTACAGCGTTATGGCGAACCGGTGGTTCCGGATTTTGAGATCCCTTACCATACGGAGATTATGGAAAAGCTTCATGGAATCGATCTTGATGCTGCAAGACGTGTGGCGGGCAATGGTTTTTATTATCTGATGGGAGATATTGCAAGACTTCATTCCGCGGTGATCTCTTATGCGCGTGATTTTATGATTGACAGGGGCTTTACCTACTGTGTACCGCCGTTTATGATCCGCAGCAATGTCGTGACAGGCGTTATGAGTTTTGCGGAGATGGATGCCATGATGTATAAGATCGAGNNCATTCCATGATCGGTAAATTTATCGATCAGATCGTAAAAGAGGAAGAACTGCCTTATACTCTTACCAGCTATTCCCCGTGTTTCAGAAAGGAAAAAGGAGCGCATGGTCTGGAGGAAAGAGGTGTATATCGGATCCACCAGTTTGAAAAGCAGGAG
>DLOQ01000033.1:5467-11010 GCA_002479655.1 Lachnospiraceae bacterium UBA7480 | reverse complement strand
TAAGTGCCGGCGTTTTTCAAAGGTCTGCTTATGAATTTGTCAATGCTGCACAATAAGATTTACGCGTTATTGAGAGTTTCGCAATCACCTGTATTTTTATTTAGTTTTATTTAGGCAGCTGCAATATTGCCCGGAACCGTTTCTGCCTTTCATAGAACTGTATGTAAAACGCATCATCCTCGCAGCCTTCCATGTCAGTTTCTCCCGACTTTTCACTTGTCTTGATCTCTGTCTGGTACGGTGTCAGATAAAATGTCTTTAAAAATAGCAAATTGATATTTTTACGGAACTCATCATCCTCATTGTCCCGTATCAACTCCTCCACCTGATTAACCAGACTGTGCCATTGCAGTATAAACTCCTTATTTCTTTTGTAATCCGGCGTATCGATCCACTTCCTGACCTTGATCTTAGTCTTGGGGTGGATACATTCCCCTGTCTGCAAAAAATACCGGAAGGTATTCCCTTCATAATATCTGCCCAGCGGAAACAGACGACAGATCCCGGGACGGAACGCATGGATGCTGCACCGACCTTTCTCATTCAGAAAAGCGCACTGTTCCCTCTCCCCTGTCATTTTCAGGTTGGGAAGGATCACCCCGTCTGCAACGCTCAATTCCACCTGCTCCGTAAGCAGCGCCTCCATGGAAAGTCCGGTTCCCTTTGTCAAGCGCCAGATGTCATAAGGATCCAGCGTAATGGAATTCCCCATTCCCTGACAGCACTTGGAACAGCCGCTGCAATCCAGACAGTCAGCTTTTACCATATCCTCCTCATCATATTTTTTTCCGTCGGATATCTCCTCCAGGTTTACATAACGTCTCATACTTATCCTCATGTCTGTGCTGTTTTCTGCACATACCGCCGTCCGTCAGCGCAGCACCATCCTTTAGTGCAATGCTATTTTCAATGCAAAGCTGTCTTTCAACAAAACACTGTCTTACAATATTTTATGTCCTATATCCAACTCTTTATCAACGCAATCTCCGCCGCATATCCCTCATCCTCATTCGGTGTCTCCAGGATAAAGGGTCTGTCCTGCAGCAGCGGATGCGTCGCAACACGTTGCAGCGCCTCCTGACCAATCTTACCCTGACCGATCTTCTCATGGCGGTCCTTATGGCTCCCGCACGGATTCATGCTGTCATTAAAATGTACCGCTTTCAGATGTTCCAGACCGATAACACGGTCAAATTCCTTCAATACGCCGTCCAGATCTCCCACGATATCATATCCTCCATCCCAGACATGGCAGGTATCAAAACATACGCCCAGCTTATCCCTGCAGTCCGTCTTCTCCATGATCTCCTTCAGTTCTTCAAAGCTTCTGCCGACCTCGCTTCCCTTGCCTGCCATGGTTTCCAGAAGAACTGTCGTTGACATTTCCGGCCAAAGCGACTGATTCAGCGCGTCTACAATCATCCCGATCCCCATTTCCGCTCCCTGCCCCACATGAGAACCGGGATGAAAATTATAATAATGTCCTGGCAGATACTCCATCCGTTTCAGGTCATCCTGCAGCATCTCTATCGAAAACTTCCTGATATCCGGCTTTTCCGCACAAAGATTCATCGTATAAGGTGCATGCGCCACCAGTCTTCCGAAACCGTGCACCGCCATAAACTCCTGCAGCCGTTTCACATCCTCCGGATCGATCGCCTTTGCGCTTCCTCCTCTCGGATTCCTTGTAAAGAAGGCAAATGTATCACCGCCAAGCTCCACAGCATGTTTTCCCATCGCCTCAAATCCCTTAGACGCCGATAAATGATTTCCAATGTATATCATATACTCTCTCCCCCGCTTTTGTTTTTTCTTTTATCTATCCATGTCTTTTTCATTTTTATCCTTATCTTGAATATCCCGAAACCTGTTAAAATCCTTCACAATCTCCTTGATGCACCAGATCTGTGTATCAAATGCCCCCGCTTTTGTAAGATTGATCAGCAACATTCCAATCGGTATCGCTATAATCATGCCAAAGACGCTGCTGACCCGATAGCCAACGTACATAAAGAACAGCGCGGCAAATGGATCCATCCCCAGAGAATCTCCCACCATCTTAGGCTGAAGCAGCTGGTGAATCAAAAACGTAAGCGCATACAGCGCAATCATTCCGAACGCGACCTGATAGTTTCCCGAAAACAGCTTGATCACCGCCCATGGCAGAAGCACTGTTCCCGTGCCGAAAACCGGCAGCATATCAAGAAGCGCAATGCCAAATCCGATCAGCCATGCGTATTTTATCCGAAGGATGACCAAACCGATGACCAGTACAACATAGATCACTCCCATGATCTTAAACTGCGCCTTAAAATATCCGCCTACAGCCCCCAGCGTCTGCCGGTACAGCCGCAGTGTCTTTTCCTTAAAAGACGCGGGCATGATCTTATCCAGCTTTTCCGCCAGCTTCTCCCTGTCGGCAATAAAGAAATACGTTGCCAGAAATCCCGTAATGATGGAGACAATCATATTAGGAATACTCTTTGCCACATCTCCGATCGCCGAAACCGTCTGCCCGCCTTCCCCGTCGGTAAGCAGACCGCCCATAAATTCCAAAATATCATTGGTCAGATTGCTTAGATCTACCCCGCTGATAAACGGCAGATCATTGATAAGATTTTGCAGCTGCGCGATCGCATTCTTGACTTCCTGTTCCGCATTTCCGGACATAGTAGGCAGATAATCCATAAAATCCCTCAGACCGCTGCGCAATGCCATCACCAGACCATATACGATCAGCGCAACGATACCTATTGCCAATGCAATCATCAGCACGGAGCCAAACTTTCTGTTGATCTTGATCCGCCTGTCCAAAAACCTGACGATCGGATTCACCAGCAGGGAAAACAAAAATCCCACAACAAAGGGCATAAAATATACGATCACCCTTGGAACAACAAAAATGATCACAAGGATAACTGCCACGGTAAGCATTAGATTACATAGTATTTTCAGATATTTAACGTACCCTTTCATTTATTCTCCGTGCTGCCGCCTCTTACAAAACATTCCATCTTCCGACGTGCATAATCCTTTCCTTATCATTTTATCCTTTCTGCGTTAAAATTACAATGCCTGTTCAACGCCTTACTCAAAAATGTCCGCGGAATTTCCGCGGACATATCATCTCTGACTATTACTTTTCACACTCCCCTCATGCCTATCGCCAACCGAACAGCATCATGATCCAATACACCAATCCCAAGAGCCAACTCGCGAAGATGCCGTATAAGATGACCGGACCGGCAATGGTAAATATCTTACTGCCGATGCCGAAGACCTGCCCTTCCTTCTTATACTCAATTGCGGGAGATACCACGCTGTTGGCAAATCCCGTGATCGGCACAAGTGCTCCTGCGCCGCCCCATTTCGTTATTTTTGTATAAACACCGAATCCGGTTAAAATCACAGAAATCAGGATCAGCATTAAAGAACACCAGCTCGATGCATCCTGCTGTTCCATCCCCATCGCGGTGCCTAAATTGATGATCCCCTGTCCGATCGTACAGATGATGCCTCCGACAATGAACGCATGCAGCATCTGTTTCCATAGCTTATGCGTCGGCGTAATATCATCGATATAGTCCCGATACTCCTTCTGCTTGATTTCATCCATGCTTCCGCTTTGTTCATTCATTTCATATTCCACCCTGATATATAATATTTTTCATATTATTTGATGGAATCTTATTTTTTATTCATAATTTAAGCTGGCAGAAATCGTATCTTATCGCATCTTATCCTCTTAGATGCGCCAGCTGCTCCTTTACCTGCACCATCATCTGCGTATATTTGGTCAGCTTATCCCTTTCTTCCTGTACCTTTGCTTCCGGCGCCTTGCTCATAAACCGCTCATTATTCAGCATACCGTTCACACGGGCGATCTCACCATCCAGCCGCTTCTCTTCCTTTTCCAGACGTTCGATCTCTTTCGATACATCCACCAGATCTGCAAACGGCATATAGATCATTCCGTTGGGGATGACTACCGATACCGCATCAGGATCAATTCCTGTCTTATCCTCCTGAACCACTATCTCACTCGCCATGCCAAGCGTCGCAAAGAAGACTCTGCCGGATTCAAAGATCTGACGCAGCCTGACGTCTCCTGATACGACAAAGACCTTTGCCTTGCGGTTCGGCGCAACATTCATGGAAGTACGCATATTTCTGATACCGCGAATCGCCTCTTTGATTGTCTCAACAGCAAACTCCTCTTCCGGGAAATCATATTTCTTCTGATATTCCGGCCACTTGGAGATCATGATGGAATCCTCCTCATCCTGCAGGTTGCAGAAGATCTCCTCCGTGATAAACGGCATATATGGATGCAAAAGCTTCAGCGACTCGATCAGAACTTTCTTTAAGGTAAAGATCGCCGCGCCCTTGCTGGTGTCTGCATCGCTGTACAGACGCGGTTTCACCATCTCAATATACCAGTCACAGAATTCCTCCCAGATAAAGTCATAAATCTTTTGAACGGCAACGCCCAGTTCAAAATGCTCCATATTGTCGGTAACACTGACGATCAGCGCATTCAGCTTGGAAAGGATCCACTGATCCGCCATGGTCAGCGCTTTCGGTGTGATCTCAGCAGAATCCGCCTTTTCAATATTCATCATAATAAACCGTGATGCATTCCAGATCTTATTGGCAAAATTCCGGCTTGCCTCCACGCGTTCCCAGTAAAAACGCATATCATTGCCCGGGGCATTACCGGTGATCAACGTAAGCCTCAGGGCATCCGCCCCGTATTTATCAATAACCTCCAGCGGATCAATGCCATTGCCCAGAGATTTACTCATCTTCCGTCCCTGCGAATCCCGCACCAGTCCATGGATCAATACATATTTAAACGGCGATTTTCCGGTCTGCTCCAGCGCCGAAAATACCATCCTGACAACCCAGAAAAAGATGATGTCATAGCCTGTTACCAGTACATCCGTCGGATAAAAATAAGAAAGCTCCTCTGTTTCCTCCGGCCATCCAAGTGTGGAAAACGGCCACAATGCCGATGAAAACCATGTATCCAGCGTATCCTCATCCTGCTGCAGATTCGTTTTGCCGCATGCCGGACATTTTTCCGGCATCATTTTGGCAACCGTCATTTCACCGCAGTCCTGACAATAATATGCCGGAATCCTGTGTCCCCACCAGAGCTGCCTTGAAATACACCAGTCACGGATATTTTCCAGCCAATGTTTATAGATCTTTTCAAACCGTTCCGGTACAAAGTTCAGATCCTCGGTATCCACTACCTTCAGAGCCGCTTCTCCCATTTCCTTCATCCGGACAAACCACTGCGGTTTGATCAGCGGTTCTACTGTCGTGCCACAGCGGTCATGCGTGCCGACACTATGCGCATGATCTGCCACCTTGACCAGCAGCCCCAGCGCCTCCAGATCGGCAACCATTGCCTTCCTTGCCTCATACCGGTCCATACCGGCATACTTGCCGCCCAGTTCATTAATGGTTGCATCATCATTTAAGATATTGATCTCTTCAAGGTTATGACGCCTTCCGACCTCAAAGTCATTCGGATC
>DLOQ01000033.1:5192-5459 GCA_002479655.1 Lachnospiraceae bacterium UBA7480 | reverse complement strand
ATATTCATCCGCGATCACCGGAATCTCCCTGTCTGTCAGCGGCAGCTTTAACATCTTGCCGATCAGGTCTTTGTATCTCTCATCCTCCGGATGCACCGCAACCGCCGTATCGCCAAGCAGCGTTTCCGGACGCGTCGTCGCAATCTCTACAAAGCGGTTCTCCTCGCCCACGATCGGATAATTGATATGCCAGAAATGTCCCGGCTGATCCTCATGCTCTACTTCCGCATCAGAGATCGAAGTCTTACATACCGGACACCAGTTGAT
>DLOQ01000033.1:0-5169 GCA_002479655.1 Lachnospiraceae bacterium UBA7480 | reverse complement strand
ATTGCAGCCTTCATCCATGGTGAAACGTTCACGGTCCCAGTCCGCGGAAGAACCCATCTTCTTTAACTGCTTCACGATCCGCCCGCCGTACTCTTCCTTCCATGCCCACGCATGCTTTAAAAATTCTTCCCTGCCGATCTCATTTTTATCGATGCCTTCCGCCCGTAACTTCTCAATGACCTTTACTTCCGTTGAGATCGCGGCATGATCCGTTCCCGGCTGCCACAACGCGCTATATCCCTGCATCCTCTTAAAACGGATCAGGATATCCTGCATCGTATTGTCCAGAGCATGTCCCATATGAAGCTGCCCTGTGACATTTGGAGGCGGCATCACGATCGTAAAAGGTTTTTTACTGTGATCCACCTCTGCATGAAAATATTTGTTTTTCTCCCACTTTTCATATAAACGGTCTTCAATCTCCGCCGGATTGTATGTCTTTTCCAATTCTTTTGCCATATTAATTATCTTGCCTTTCCATTCATATTTATATAGAAAAATTATCACAAATAAACCGTAAAGTCAATTTGAATTGCTTTTTATTCTTGTTGCACACTATTTTCATTTGATTTATAATAAAGAAAACACAGGTCATGGAAAGGCATGAAATAGTATGAAAGAGAAAAAAAGTGTGATCATTATCATAAGCGTTGCTGTTGGATTTATTGCCATCCTGGTTCTCGCAAATATTTTGCTGAATCGGGGGAAACAGATCCCGGAGAATGATCCATGGTTGACCGGCACTACAGCCGGCAATCAATACCATGGCGGGCTATTTTGTGAGCTGGACGGCACCGTATATTTCTCCAATGCCTACGATTCGGGCAGCCTCTATTCCATGCAGCCCGGTCAGACCGGTCTGCAAAAGATAAACGGCGGAGAGATCTTTTACATCAACGCCGGCGGAGATTATCTCTATTACTATTCCAGATCAAGCGGGGGCGAAGCCGGTCTTGGCTATGTCAGAGGCGGACGCGGCATCTATCGCTGTGCCCTGAACGGAAAGAAGACCACATCCCTCAGCAATGCAACCTGCGACGGTCTTCTGCTTCTCGGCAGCTCCCTTTATTATACCAACTTCAGCGAAAACAGCGATAGTCCTGACAGCGCGCTTGTCACGCTTGCCAGCATCCCTATAAACGGCGGAGAAGAACTCCTGCTTGCTGACGGTCATCCGCAACTTGGAACGATTTCCAACGGCGTCTTGTATTACAGCAGCATGGAAAGTAATTATACCTTATGCACCTACAATCCCTCCACCGGCGGTCTTAATGTTGTCGCAGAACAGAGCATGTACCAGCCGATCATTCAAAATGATGTAGTATATTATCTGGATATCCATGATGATTATCATCTGAAAGCATACTCCCTGTATGACGGTAATATATGGACGATCGTACCTGAACGCGTGGATTGCTTTAATGTCATGAACGGCATCATATACTATCAAAATTGTGATCCTGATTTCTATGCATTAAAACGTATCTATATCGACGGAACGGGCGAGGAAATCGTCACAGACGGCGTATACCACAATATCAATATGACATCGGAATATGTGTATTTTACGGAATATAATAATGACCTTCCGGTCTATCAGACACCGACCTTTGGCGCAGTCAACGTAACGACCTTTGACGCTGCCTTTCGCGCGGCAGCCGGAATCACTGCTGCTGAGTAATTGCCGAACTAATAGATAATTGCAAAATGCTAGTCCGGTTTACATAACTCTTTGTTTGAAAATCTATGTTTCAAAAAAATCATAAATGAAATCATTTTTGAAACATAGATTTTCAAACTTCAGGTTATGTAAACCTCATAGATAGAATTGTAAAATAAAAACAGCAAAAAAAGAGGAGATTCATATGAGCGAAAAAAAAGACCTTACAGAAGAAGCAAGAGAGCGGTTTGCCAATGATATCTTTGCGACACAGACCACCGGCATTCACATTGAAAAAGCCGAGGAATTATACGCCAAATGTACTTTGTCCATTGAGCCCAGACACTTAAATGCCAATCATACGGTAATGGGCGGCGCTATCTTTACATTAGCCGACTTTACGGTAGCGGTCGCCGTCAACAATTCCGGCACCTCCACCGTATCATTGAACAATTTCATCCAATTTCTTGGCGTTGCCAAAGGCAAACAGCTGATTGCCGAAACAGAATGTATCAAAGCAGGCAGAAGCACCGTAGTTGTCAACGTCGATATCCATGACGATCTGGGCAACCTTGTGGCAAGGATGCAGGCAACCGGATTCCGCTTAAGCTAGGGAAATGCTGATCTCCTTTTTGACCAACGGATCACTACTCAATTATTTTACATCAATATAACCGGCAGCGACAACTGTCATTCATTGTATTCTTCTCCCTCTGTATTTTCAGCACACAATATTAGATTTTTTTGCTTATTTTCCCTATCTACCATTTCTGGGCAGCTCCCAAGAGGGCTAATATTCAACCATCAAGATATAGCATGTAAATTTTGTAATTTATAATTATTTTTAGTATCTACATTACCAAAATAATCTATACTGATCTTTCAATCCTTTTTTTGAAATACAACAACATTATATATCATTCTAATATTTCAATTTGAAAAACGAGTTTATCGAAATCACTAACAAATCCCGAGTCATTACAATGATAGATAATTATGTTTTCTTTTTGTTCCACAAGCATACCACAAGAATCCAGCAAAGACCTTGCGCCACCATTACCATAATTCCCCAAATCAAAGACATTATATATACTTAACAAACCTTCGCTGGATAAGCATCGAATATGTACCTTTGATGGCGCAGTATCTTCCCATAAACGAATTGCTCTCGCTTTTATTCCATTAACTTCCAGATTTCCTTCTCCAACGTCTATCGCAAGTCGTACCCCCTGACGGTATTTCGAATTTGTGCTGATAAATTCAAGGATTAAATCTTGCTCTGTCTTTATATGCAATACATCCCACTGAACAACCTTTTCCTTTTGATTAAAATTATTATTATAAATCCGTTCTCTACCAATTTTAAATTTCATTATAATTCTCCTCATTTGTTTATGTTCGTGGTTCGTACTTAAACGCCGTCCTCTTTTCCTCGCTTCATGCCTGCTCATAATTGGGATTATGTTTCAATATACTGCATCCGAAAAGCATTTCCTGTTTGATTACCGCCTAAAGCCGGCGTCAATAAACAACATCTCTCTCTTTATTATTCCGGATGTTTGGCTTTAGTTAATATCTTTTACTTCAAGACTTAAATTATTTTTCAACAAAATAAATTCCTCCGTATTACAGTTGTCAAAAACATTCTCTTGTTTTGTTAAATTCTTTTCTCCCATTTTTCCCGACATGGTAACATTTTTTAATTTAACATCGTTCATTTTGTTTCCATCATAATTTCCAAGCATCTCTATATTTTCCATACATAGATTTGAAAATATATTTTCCATAATAGCGGCCTTCACACGGCTGTTCTTTATAATGCCGCCATCTATTTCAATACCTCTTATTCCAAACCACCACATAAAATCAACATTTTGAATAGTACATTCAGAAAACTTACTTTCAAAAATCATTGATGTATCAACGCCATATATATGAAAATCCTCAAATAAACACTCGCTAAACAAGCTGTTTTCGACAATAATTTTTCCCTTCCCCAGCGTGCCGGTAAATGAGCATTTTACAAACTCACAGCCGCTGACCTCAGCATAGCCTCTGCCACACTGGTTATCAAAAGTTACATTTTCAAAAGTACAGTTTTTCATTTTTACTATTTTCTTTTTCCATTCTGCTTGTAATGCCTTAAATATGCAGTCTTCAATTTTCATATTTTCCAGACAGATTACACCGTCCTTCATATATCCTGATACATCAAACTCAGCTCTTTCACTCATTTTTCTTCCTCCGATCCTGCTCTATAAAAATATACTTTTTACATACAGTAATCAATATTTCTGCCGGCAATATTTTAAACCACTAACATTACATTTATAAAATTTATTTTCATCTAAATCCCGGCTGTCATCCACCACCAAAATCCAATCTATCGTGGAATCAACAAAATTTACGGAATCCATCACATTACTATTATAGTCCGCCACAAAACATACATTTTCCATCTTCACATCAGAAAACAGGTTGTCATACACCGCGGAACACTGCTGGCAGGACAATGCCACTGGTACATCCAGAAGCATTGAAACATTTTCCATCTTCCCGCCGCTTACTGTCTGATTGGCAAAATGGATTTCCTGTTTTGTCCTGATATCTTTAAAATTACAGTTAAAAAACCCATTCTCTTCAATTACTGTTCTCG
Source organism: Lachnospiraceae bacterium UBA7480 (assembly GCA_002479655.1). GTDB lineage: Bacteria > Bacillota > Clostridia > Lachnospirales > Lachnospiraceae > NK4A136. The sequence continues at coordinate 853 of DLOQ01000033.1, read as the reverse complement.
CGCCTTCCGTAAATTCTAAAGATATATGTTCAAACGTACAATCTTTAAACAGGCTGTCCATGATTGCTAAACTAGTCTCCTTTAAATCTCCCTGAAATACACACCCTGTAAATTCACAGGCTTCAAAAATGATAAGTTTCTGTTTGTCTGAATATTCAAACAACACATCATGAAAGCAGCAGTTCTTAAAATAGTTCGCCCTGCACTGCTGCCCCGATATCCTGCATTTTTCCAGTTTTAGATTTTCCAGACGAATATCCCCATTCTGCAGATAAGCAGAACAATCAAAATTTTCATAGCTACTCATTTTGCACCTCCACAGTACTCATCCTCAGTTAATAAACAACATCTCCCCTGCCTACTTCAAGTATATCGCCATTCCCGTTAAAGCGGATACCAAATCCCTCATCCGGATTCCAGTCGCACTCAAAATAAAGTCCTACATATACATCCTGTACTTTTTCATATTTCTTAGATTTACTTATAAACAATTCTACCGGCTTCATCACCTGCGCCAGCTGGCTGGCACTCTTTATGTCTATATAGTCATAGAGCCCGTCCTCCGCAAACTCTTTAGGTTCTGTCTCATAATATGCCCTAATTGCCGTCTCCACAGCCTCAATATTATTTTTGAGGGACTCTAAAACATTTTTCGCTGCCTTAATCATTATTTCAGTAAGCCCCTCTGTTCCATAATGATAAACATTAAAGCGAATATCTATCGTGTATTCATGTGAAAAAATACAGATATCAGCTTTTCCTCCAAAATTCCCACCATACTTTCCTTCTATGAATTCCAATACTCCGATTTCCGTTTCCTTTTGCATTATGATATCCTCCTATCTCAAAATTT
>DLOQ01000058.1:20523-23228 GCA_002479655.1 Lachnospiraceae bacterium UBA7480 | reverse complement strand
CGCCGCAGAACCGCCGGAAGAACCGCCCGGCACATGCTCCGGATTCCATGGATTTTTCGTTACGCCATATGCCGAAGTCTCTGTCGTGCTTCCCATCGCGAACTCATCCATATTCGCCTTGCCGATGATCACGACACCGGCTTCCTGCAGATGTCTTACCGCTTCCGCCGTATAGGTCGGCACAAAATTGCCAAGGATCTTGGACGCACAGGTCGTCAACATCCCCTCCGTCGTCATATTATCTTTGATCGCAACCGGAACGCCTGCCAGCGGTCCCGTCAGCTCCTTTGCGTCGATCTTCTTCTGGATCAGGTCAGCCTGCTTTAACGCGCCTTCCTTATCCCATGTGATATAGCAGTGATATGTTTCTTCCGTCTGCTCGATCTGCCCTATGACAGCTTCCACAGCCTCTCTGACAGTCACCTGTCCAGACTGTATCTTTTTTCCAAGCTCCACTGCCGTGCAATCCAATATACCCACAGCCTTACCTCCTGAATTTTAATTCTTTCCAGATTATTACAAAACTCTGACAAATTTTTTGTATTGTTGATATATCTATTTTCTTAGTCAAATGTCCTTGGAACGACAAACATCCCGTCCTTCTCCTCCGGCGCATTGGCAAGGATCCGCTCCCTGTCGTCCCCGTTCGTCACCACATCCTCACGGAATCTGTTACAAAGCGGATGCACATGACTCATCGGCTCCACGCCTTCCGTATCCAATTCTCCTAATTGATCGATATAATCAAGCATCTCCTCAAGATCTTTTTTTGCCTGCTCCTTCTGCGCCGCATCCAGTTCCAGCTTGGACAGGATACCGACATATTCTATTGTTTCATCAGTAATAACATTTGCCATAGCATTATCCCTCCTGACTCAATCAGTTCTTCTACGTCTTGATCAATCCCTGATCTTAATGTGTACTTCCCTAAGCTGCTGCTCTGTCACTTCATTCGGCGCGCCGCACATCAGATCCTGCGCAGTCCCGCTCATCGGGAATGGAATGACTTCACGGATATTTTCTTCCTTACGAAGCAGCATGATCATACGATCCACGCCCGGCGCCATACCTGCGTGAGGCGGCGCGCCGTACTGGAACGCATTGTACAATGCGCCGAACTTCTGCTTTAATACTTCCTCGTCATATCCCGCGATCTCAAACGCCTTGACCATGATCTCCATATCGTGGTTACGCACCGCGCCGGAAGAAAGCTCCACGCCGTTGCATACAATATCATACTGGTATGCCAGAATCTCCAGCGGATCCTTTTCCTGCAATGCTTTCAGACCGCCCTGCGGCATGGAAAACGGATTGTGCGTAAAGCCAATCTTCTTTTCCTCCTCATCATATTCATACATCGGGAAATCATTGATGTAGCAGAAACGGTACGCGTCCTTTTCGATCAGATCCAGCTTCTCACCAAGCTCTGTCCTGATCTGTCCTGCATACAGATTCGCTCTTTCCTCCTTATCCGCGATAAAGAAGATCGTATCTCCCACTTCCAGACCTGCCAGTTCACGAAGCACTGCTTTCTTTTCGTCCGGAATGAATTTATCGATCGGTCCCTTATAAGAAAGATCTTCCATCACTTCCAGATAACCCAAGCCGCCCATACCGATGGAATTGGCAAATTTTAATAATTTCTCATGAAAGCCCTTGGACATCCCGGCATGCACCTTGATCCCACGGACTGTCCTGCCATGGAACATTTTAAAGGTACATTCCTGAAAGAAATCCGTCAGATCGATGATGCGCAGCGGGTTACGAAGATCCGGCTTATCCGTGCCAAACTCGATCATAGCCTGCTTATAAGGGATCACCGGATAAGGCGCCTTTGTGATCTTGGCTCCCTCAGGGGCGAATTTCTCAAATACCGCCGTCAATACTTCCTCTCCTACCGCAAAGACATCCTCCTGCGTGGCAAAACTCATTTCAAAATCCAGCTGGTAAAATTCACCCGGAGAACGATCCGCCCTTGCATCCTCGTCACGGAAGCACGGCGCGATCTGGAAATACTTATCAAATCCGGACGCCATCNNCATCAACAGCTGCTTATACTGCTGCGGCGCCTGCGGCAGCGCGTAAAATCTGCCTTTATATTTTCTGGAAGGCACGATGTAATCTCTGGCGCCTTCCGGTGAAGACGCACAGAGGATCGGCGTCTGNNATCTCCAAAAATCCCATCTGCGTCATCTTTTCACGCAGATAAGAGATCACCTTGGAGCGGAAGATCATCGTCTCTTTGACCTTCTGGTTACGAAGATCCAGATAACGGTATTTCAGACGCAGGTCTTCCCTGATCTCTTTCGACGTCATGATCTCAAACGGAAGCTGCTTATATACCTTGCCAAGCACATCAATCGATGCGGCTTCGATCTCGATCGTTCCGGAAGGGATTTTAGGATTGTAAGTATCCTCAGAACGCTGCTCCACCTTACCCTGTATGGACACGCAGTCCTCCCTGGTCAGACCGTCCAACAGGGACGTATCACGAAGAACCACCTGTACCACGCCGTACATATCCCGAAGATCGATAAAGGATACACCGCCATGATCGCGGATGTTCTCTATCCATCCGGCTACCCGTATCGTCTTGTCGATATCAGCTTCCGTGATCTGATCCAATGTTACCTCTCTGTAAATCGTGCTCATATTTCTTCTCCCTTCCATTAATATCTTTTAATGTAATTGCGAAACTCTGCTCA
>DLOQ01000058.1:0-20473 GCA_002479655.1 Lachnospiraceae bacterium UBA7480 | reverse complement strand
GAATTTGTCAATGCTGCACAAATAAATTTCTGCTATTGAGAGTTTCGCAATTACCTAATTAATATCTTTCCGCATAAAAAACCCGGAATACAAAATCATTGTATTCCGGGACGGATCATCATAATCCGCGGTACCACCCGCATTGAAATGAATGCCTCCTCAGCGCATCCTATTTCCACTCAAAACACGTAACGTGTGCTGACGTACCATCCTAACGTATGCCCTCAGATAGTCTGCTCCGGAGCGTTCCCTATCCTGTTCCTGACCGGCTGCGCTTTCAGTCTATGACGCCGCCTCCCTGATGCCTTCGCCAGGTAGAGTCTCCTTCTTTGCATTTCCTATTAATTTTTGACATTAAATCTATACAAAAATCACTATATCATTTATAAATCAGAAACTCAAGATTTATTTTTCATTTTTTTCTTATTTTCATACATTCTTGCATCAGCAATCTCAAAAAGGTCTGCCAGCGTCATCTCAGCGCAGCTTTCATCATAAACGGCATAACCGCTTGCAATACTCAGATCATATCCTCTGCTCTGCCCGCTGTTATATGTATGCAGCTCCTCCCGCAAACGCCCTATCGCCTGCTCGCACCGCTCAGCGGCCTGTTCCCCTGTCAGAAATACTACAAATTCATCACCGCCGATACGATAGCAGTCGCCTTTTTCCTGCGCAAATGCCTGACTGATCGCCTCTGCTCCCTTTTTGATCATCTGGTCGCCTTCACTGTGGCCCAGCGTATCATTGACCCATTTTAAATTATTAACGTCAAAGATAACGATCCCTATGCTGCCTTCTTCCTGCTTTCTCTTTTCCAGCTCCTCCATTTTTTCCTGAAATGCCGTACGGTTGCCAATCCCTGTCAGACCATCCATATAAGCAAGCTGGCTGACAAAATCCACATGCGCTCCCTTGCGTACCGCCTCGATCGTCCTTTCCATACTGGCGCTGCCGAAGCAGAGGATCCAAATAAGTAGTCCAAACCGGATAAACATGGCGTTATCACCACCGGTCTTTAAATAGTAACGAAATACATCAATCGCCGCCGTAACCGCAATCGCGATCAGACCGATCCCCCTGGCGATCTGATACATCCGGTTTCCCTGTTCCCCTAAAAACTTAAAAGAGTTTCTGGCGCCGGAATAAAACAGTATCACAGCTGCCAAAATCAAAATAATATGCGCCAGTGTCAGCGTCTCGTGATAATCCGCAATCCCCAGAAAATGAAGCACCGTACACGCTACAAACTGCAGTGCGGAAAGAAAACAAATGACCCTAATCAGCTTCTCAGGCTTCTGCTCAAAAGACGCATCCAGATACAGCATCAGCGGGATCGTAAACAACGGGATCAAACCGCAGCTCATCAGCTGCACCATCCTGCTGTCCCCATGAAATAACTGCACAATATTGGTTTCCGTAAAACACCATGCGCCGATCATGACCGCAAAAACTCCAAGATATAACAACTCATGGTTCTTTTCTTTCTGCATATTCACGGGAATATCCAATACCATCAGTATGATTCCCATCANNACCGCAACGATATCAAGCAGCCGCCCTTCCGCCTGCCCAAGCGCCGCATGATCGATACATGCCGTCGCACTTTCATAGACGAGCATAAATCTGATCTCCACCATTTTTCCCACATCGTCCGGAAGTAAAGGAATAAAGTTCCATCTGGTTCCCTGAGATTTCATATAAACGATATTTTCCTCATGATACGGTTCATATCTGAGTTTTCCGCCTACATAAACCTGATAATTGATATTCTTGGATCTGAAACACAGGGAAGCATCATTCATAAGCTGCTCCGGAAGCTTATAATAAACAGAAGTCTCCTGATAAGGAGCGATCCCCTCGATCCGCTGTAAATGGGAAATATCCACGCTGCTTCCATCAGCCAAAAACCAACCTTCCTCCAACGGAATATTGTCCTGCGCCAGCTCCTCCCGCATATGGGGTCCCTTATAATAGATCACAGCCCACAGCAAAAGGACAAAAAAACACGAGACCATGATCACATATATCATTTGAATTAAATGACTTCCTTTTTTCATATCACCAATTCAACCTACGCTCTCTATAGCATAATAATGCAAATACGGATGCACACATATTTACAAAGGAATATACTGCTTCGCAGCACAAATACAGCTAACTATCTCAAAGAAGCATATATTTTATCAAGCTCAATGACGGTTCCCACGCCATCCCGGATCTCCACAATGGAAACGGAACAATTCACCGGCACCCCTGCTCTCCAGATATTGACCTCGCCGTCTTCATAAAAGTGCGACAGCAGGCATCTTCCGGCAGCGCCATGAGTCGAGATCAGGACGTTTTTTTCCGCATAGTCGCTGCGAGCGGATAACTCCCGCAAAAATGCCCCCGTCCGCTCTCTGACCTGCGAAAACGTCTCCCCTCCGGGAGGCTGCGGAATATGCAGCGGATCATGATAAAACCGCTCCAAATAGCCTTCCGGCAGCACCTTACTATCCAGAACACATTCCCCTTCCCATTCGCCAAAAGAAATCTCCTGAATCCTTGCATCCGTAATGACCGGTATCTCCGGTATGTTTCTGTTCTTTTCCGCCCCTGAGAGCGCCCTGCCTCTCAGAACACATTTTGCCGTCTCCACCGCTCTGACCAGCGGACTTGAAATTACAACGTCGATCGGAACGTCCGTCATTCCTTCGCCCGTCCTCACAGCCAGTTCTATCCCTTCCTCCGCCAGCGGTATATCCGTCTGCCCCTGCATACGCTTTGCTTTATTCCATGCAGTCACCCCATGACGGATAATATATAACCTCATATCATTGCCATACCTTTCTTACGCTTCTCTCAGTCAACTCATTTAAACGCAGCTGCCAACATAATCTGCATACCGGAGCCTTCACAATAACATAGGCAATTGCGAAACTGCATCCGCAATTGCCTTTGCATTTTTCTTAAAATAATATACCAAATCATTTCTTTCCATGCAAGTAAAATATATCTCACATCTATATTATTCCATCCGGCAGACATCCCGTTTCATTTTCCCTATGTTTCAGATGAGCCTGTTTGTAACATGACCTTCAGATATTCCTCTGTTTTTCTGTGCATCAGTTCAAATCCCTTGAGCAAACCCTCAAAGTCATAATGGTGCGTAATCATCTGTTNNACCTTTCCCGCCGCAAGCCGGTTCAAAACATACTGCCAGTCATCTTCCTGTGCATAATTACCACATTCATCATGTGTCAATGTTTCGGATGACTGCCGGAGATCAGATGCTCCGCCGCCGGAAGATCCGGAATATGAAGAATTCCATGTTCCGAAAAGCGTCAGCTGATTCCTCAATATCTTCCAACAGGTCTGCCGATCCAGTATCATATCAGAGGCCGGATTGCCGATCAGCATGACTCTGCCGCCGGGCGCCGTATGGTTTACTGCCAGATTCACTGTTTCATTCACGCCGACGCATTCAAAGAAAACGTCAATTACTTTTTCCTGTGCGCATTGTTCCAGCCATCCATCCGCCCCTCCATCTCTGCTGTCATAGAACTGCTCTTCGGATATGCCCAGCGCTAGCACCTTTTCTTTTTGTATGTCCTTATTGCCGATGACAAGGACATCTTCATACCCTGACTCTTTTAAAAACATTAAAAGGAACAGTCCGATCGTCCCCAAGCCGCATATCGCGATTCTTAAATCTGTATTTAACTTCTCGTTTTCTGTCTGCTGTTTCCTGTCTGCCAGCCGGCTTTCTTTCATTTCCGAATTGCAGTTTATAGTCCTCTCCTCCTGCAGCGCTTTCCGCATAGCGTGTACCGCCACCGCCATCGGCTCCATCATGGCCGCCTGCTCAAAAGTTACCTTCTCCGGCAGCTCGATCAGATTCCACACCGGCACGCTGACATACTCAGCAAAGCCTCCATCCCTTCTTGATCCAAGATAGCTGTAATTCCTGCACATCTCATATCGTTTCTGTCTACAGGGCAGACATTGTCCACAGGGGATCAGCGGAAACACACCAACTCTCTTTCCGATCCATGAAAATGTCCGACCGTCGTATATGCCTTCCCTTGCATCGCAGGATCTGGCCTGAACATGTGCTTCCTTCGATGCCGCGCTCCCGCACTCCACCACGATACCAGAATACTCATGCCCCGGTATCAGCGGATAGGAATATGTGCCATGATGATAAATACGGGAAATATCAGAACCACAGATTCCCGCGGCCTTTACCCGAACAAGCACCTCATCCGGTCCGGGAACGGGCCGTTCCACCTCTTCCACTCCAAATCTGCCGATATCCCTTAATACATAAGCCTTCAAATGCATTCTCCCCCATCGTGGACTCTTAGTCATTTACCAAATACTATTCCCCGCAATCTTCCGTTGTTCAGTTACCTATTTCCTCTGCTGTATGATCTGCCGGAATTTTTCAAGATCCGCCATTGTCGTGATCTTAAAGTTCCCTTCATCACCCGGAATCGGCACTGCGTCCATCCCCGCTTCCAATGCAGCCTGCAAAGAGCCTGTAATATGCAGGATTCTGTCCGGCAGCAAGCCCTTTACCGCCTCGTAATACCGCCCAAGCAAAAACCCTTCCGGCGCCTGTCCGGCAGCAAGCTTTGCCCGTTCGGCTGTTCCGGTAAATATACCATTCTCATATAGATATACTGTATCTTTTAATGGAAGAATCGGCGTAACTGCCTCATGATTATTTAATGTCTGAAGAATCTCCGTAATCGTCGTACTGCTCGCCAACGGTCTTGCAGCATCATGTATGATCACATGATCTTTTGGATCGGCATATGTCAAAATATCTGTCAATCCATTCAAAATAGAATACTGCCTGTTTAATCCGGGACCCGAAAATCCTGCCAGCTTCTTACCCGCATACTGCAATATCAGCCCATGCCAGCCTTCATCCGCCACGATCTGGATCTTATCGATCATCTCATGTTCTTCAAAAGTATCCAAGACATAAGAAATGATGGGTCTACCCTCTATCCTGATATACTGTTTGGGGATATCCGTCCCCATCCTTGCACCTGTACCGCCGGACAAAATCAGCGCAATATTCATCAGAACTCCAACTCCCTTATCCCCTTTAAGACATCTCCGTATGATCTGCCCTGCCCGAAAAGGAGCGTTGTTCCCAGCACAAAACCATCCATTCCTTTAGGGGCAAACTCCCGGATCTTATCCGCGCTGCAGGCGCCATCCCAAAACAGTTCAAAATGCATCTCCTGCTTAAGCGCTAAAAGCTTATCAATCTTTTTCCCCATATAGGGAAGATACATCTGACCGGCATTGCCGGGATTGACCGTCATGACAAGCACCTTTTTTACGATGCGAAGCATCTCCATAATATATTCCACGCTGGTTCCCGGATTGATGGCGATCCCGGGGATCATTCCGGCATTAATGATCTTTTGGAGCGTCGTAGAGGCATGATATTCTGCTTCCGGATGAATATAAACAGTATCCCCCTTACGCAGCGCACTTAAGAACAGTTGAATATTGGAATTGGGATGTTCTATCATCAGATGAACATCCAACGGAAGCTTTGTGGCAGACGCAATATAATGCAAATCATTGTAAGACATAGCAAAATTGGGCACGAACCGTCCATCCATAATATCAATATGAAAGGAATCAATCCCGCCCTCTTCCAGAGCCCGTACTTCTTTTTCAAGGCAGCCATAATCGGCGCACATCATTGAGGCTGTTAATTTAAAATCCATCTTTGGAAGTTCTCCCTCTTTTTGTCATCCAACTTGTCTGGCTTCTCAAGTATGCTTTGAACTGTTGTATTGTTATACTATCATAACAGACGTAATATAACAAGGGTTGGCCCCCAAAAAGCAGTGAACGCCTCCGTAGTCATAGAGCATAATCATAGATATATCAGTCCGCCACCATTCCCATTGTACACTGTTCATAATAGTGTTTTGCTTCGTCCTGTTCCAAAGAGTATCCTCTCATCAATTTTTTAATGATGATCTCTTCCTCCCTTCCAACATGGATATCATTTAAAATCTTTTCTACTTTATCAACATCTTTTTGTCGTTCCTGCTTATACAATCCGTATCAATAATAAAAATGGGTTTTTAAGCAAGAACTTTTCAGATTATATAGACCTTTACAAATAAGAATTATAACATCAGCTCTCTTGCTTGATAGAATCATAACACCAATTTTGGGATTTGGCAAGAAATTTATTTTTTAGGATTCACTTTTAAGCAAATATTTGAAATACCACATTCTCTTTTGTTTATTTTGCAATTTACTTTTAAGAAATATATGAATTCACCGCTTGACAATATGCAAAAACTTAATTTAAAAGAGTTGATCATATCACGCCTGTCAAAAACGACAATCTTCATATTTCGTCTGAATATCTAACTATTTATCTCTTCAAAAGATATATATTTAAGTTTAATTTATATTTTCCCTTTGCTCTGATACGACTTGATCTACAACACATGTAATTTTTGATAAATATCACTATTATCCGTTTTTGCAAAATATTCCATTATACATTTTATCAAATTTGCCATACTCTTTCTTTTTTCAAATCTAAAAATTGTTCTAATTGGAAACATTGTTTCTTTTTAATTTCAACCTTAATCCATTGCTTCTCTCTTGGCGTAATTTTTTCATCAGAATGAGTTAATACAATATCTGAAACTTCTTCTAATGCTTTTGTAACATCAATTGCATTATCTTCATTCCAAATGATCAAGTGATCCTTGCTATCATAATCAACATTCCATCTATGCAGTCCGGTGTATTTTTCATATATGGCTTCTGCCCTTCTATGAAGTGTACAAATATATCCACCCTTTTTTAAAATATACAGACATTCTACAATACTTCTAAATGGATCAATGCAATGGTCTAAAGCATTATTAATCATGATACCATCCACACTCTCCACATCATAAAAATTCGCAATCAATTCAAATAAACCAAATCTACATTCTCTCGCTCTTGGAGTATCTTTGGCAGAAGTTGGTTATAATAATACGCCAATGGATCTACTGCATGTACATTAAGTTCGTAACCTTCTGGCGTTAAACAACCAAATTTTGAAACAATTCCGCTACCCATATCCAACACAGTATCACCATCACATAACCTACCAGAAAAATCTTTATATTCAGGAGAATATGTAAGAAAATGCTTGTTTTGAATATATTCATTTAAAAATGCACCATCAGTTTCTGTATATCTTTCAATCCAATACATTATCTCACTTCTGAGGTTTTCAACTCACATCTTGGAATGACTGTCAAAATCAATTTGGTATTCAAATTGTAATCTCCTGCGTTTTTCTACCAAATATTCATTTTTTATTTCATCCATTTCGGCGGAATATAAATCTAAAACATTCACATCCCCCAGAAGTTTTATCTGATGACAAATGTCTTTTATTGCATCTCCGTTTTTTACCGCAACCAAAATAACTGAAACACCGTTTTCCTTTATGTATTCCGCCATTTCATCTGCTGATATAACTTTCAGGTTATTAACTTCCGTCCTATTATTGGCATTATTGTCAAATATGTTATAACATTATACCGTTTTGAAATCATATTCTTTAATATCGGACTGCTGCCTATATTCCCAATTCCCCATATTACACAGTTCTTCTTTTCCATAAATATTTTATCCTCCTCAGTCCATCGTTGGCTTTATTGAAGCCATATCTAGCTTCTGTCTGGTTCTCTTAACAGCCAGACATGGTTAACGAGTTATATGCCAATGCATCACCTTTCGGCAACGACCCACAGCGCTTACAAAAGAATTCAACATAACTGTTCCCTTTCACATTTACATGATTTTTCGTAATATCTCTTTTATATTTTTGACAACCCGTTCATTTCCCAAATAATGTTCGTGCGTAAAAAAGACGACCCGGTTCTGCGCTTTTATTTCTTGGATCAGAGGGCTTACCCCATCCTCATCAATATTCTCTACCCTGAAATCCGTCCGAAAAAAATCCATTTCTGTTTCTCTGTCATGCAACAGCCATTCATTCGCAATTCGGCATTCACCGCTCTATCCAGTCCGTATGAGATCCTGTCATCATCCGCCGCCAACAATCCCGCCACGCCACATTCTTTCAAAGCCCGAATCACCTCTTTATTCCCTGAAAAATAGTGCAGTCTGATGATCCGGCTTAACTGTGTGTGGCTCGTGATTCTCTTTATTTCCTTTTCCAACTTTTGATAATCTTCTTTGATCTGTGACCCGCTCTGATTATTATAATTGGAGTTTTCATGCAGTCCGTGAAAACCAAAACTCAACCAATTTTCAACCATTTGCAATTCCGTCTTCCATTGATCCGGAATCTCTGTCAGGCATCTTCCTTCTATGCTGTAAAGGCAGTATGCTGATATGGTTATGGCAAACTCGTCATGCAGTTCCCGCAGTGTTTTAAACACAAATGAATCATATATTGTCTTCGCATTTGTCTTTTTTAAATACATAAAAGAGCCGAATATATCGTCTACTGAAAAATGTATGTTCATATTTCCTCAATATTTTCACAGATTCTTTGTTCCATAATCTTCTGCAACGTACTCTTAACCCAATTTGACCCATCTGCGCATTGCCTGTTTCTCACATCATAATAGGTACTCTCTTTCACTTCCGGTATCATTCCCAAAGTTAAATATGCGTGGCTGTTTATGCAGTAACAACTATGGCATCCATGTCCGATAGACTTATAGGTGATCGGCGTGGAAATATCAGAATATATATTGTCCAAACGACCATTATTCGGACAGAATATTCTGCCGCCATGCTCCAAATCCATGATAAAGGTGCCCTGTCCTGCAATACATGCTTTCTGCTCCTTTGTCTGATGTCTCATCTTTACCGCAAACAATTCCGAATCAAACATCCCCCAGATTTTCCTGTAATCCTCCATAGACATTTTAGTCAGAATCGGCTCGCCATCCGTCTCCTCATCTCTGGCTACGGTAACATGCGGCAATGCACCAAAATGCGCAAGGCAAAATTCTTTCATTTCATCTATACATGGTATCAGTTCATCATGCGGAACAATCTCAACAGAAAAGGAAGCAGGCGATTCTTGGATCAGCTTTACAACCCCGCTGTATTTCTCCAACAGCCCCTTCTCCTTCAGTTCCATATAGTGAAACGAACACTTAAAGAAAAGACGATCACTGCGACGGTGTGACAGTAATCTTTTTACGGGTTCCTCAATAAGTGCATTGGTAATAATTGAAATGTAATGCCCCTCGTCCAGAAGCGCCTCAATTATGTCAACCAACTGTCTGCACAAAAATGTTTCTCCGCTTCCGCAAAAATTCAGAAGTGCGCTTCCCCCGATTCGTTTTCTTGACAAAGCCCTTCTAATAAACTCTGTAGAATACAAAACGGGCTTCTTTTCATAAAAGTCTTTGTGCTGTCCCACATAGCAATACGAGCATTGTAAATTGCAAAAACTGATAGGAACCGTCAGATTGATAAAACACTTCACTTTCCCTGTTTCTTCCGGCTCTGTCACATTTCCCATTGCCACGTCATATTTTTCAATACTCCGTTTTTCCCACTCTTCCTTATAGGCGCTTATCGCCTCGCGGATATGACAGATGCCTATACAGGCATCAGCCACCCTTTCTTCAATTTCCCTGACAACATTCATGGAGCGCGTTGCCACCATAATCATTTGTACCCCCTGTGCCAGCAGTTCTTCGGGAGATATACAGCAAAACTCCACCGCCCCGTAACAAATCTTTATTCCATGTTTTTCCGGATTTTGGTCGCATATGCCGCAAATGGTCAAATCAGGATCAATTTTATCGATCACATTGTATAAGTAATCGCTCATTCCCCATATTCCGATTTTCTGCTTTTCACTTACAGCTTCATGATAACTGTTTGTCTTCAATTTTGCTCACCCGCTATTACTTCCTTCAATTTTTGAAACCAGTCATTTACTGGTTCTGCATTATATTGATACCTTTTATCTTCAGACAGAAAATCCTTAATCCATTTCATCGCCTGCATACCGTTTTCCACATACTTAATATGGGCATTATTTCCACATAACGCATAGGTTCCCTTTATCTTTCCTGACAGATTGTCAAAAACAATACACGGCGTACCTGTCACCAAACACATCATCATACAGTGCAGTCTATCTGTGATTACGAGCCGACTGCTTTGAACAGCCTCTATTTTTTTCAAAATCAGGGTATCGACAGACTCTTCGCTTACCAGTTCAGGTATTTCCATTTTCATCTGTCTGCAGTTAACTTCCCATTCATCCAGACTGCATAAAATCTTCCTTCTTTCTGCAGTAGTCAGGATACTCTCTTTATCCTCTCTGAAACAAACCAAAACATCTTTTCTATTCTGCTTTTCCGAAAATGACAAACAAAAAGTCATATCCGGAATATATTCGCACCTGTTTTCCCCAAAAAGCACTCCGGCCAAGGCAAATGACCGCTCGTCTCTTAAACAGATAATCAGATTTTTATTCTTTTTATAGATTTCCACGGACCGCTTTTTTTCTGTTTCCCCGTCTTTATCGTCAGTAAAGTAAAGCGTCTGTGGCATAATAACAATACGATTTTCCGGAAAAGACTCTATAATTCGTCTTACGTTCTGTTCTCCGTTTTCCATCCACAAATTCCCCAGATAACCGCCGCCCGATATAAGCAAAATATCCTCCTTCCTGATATATGACTGTAAACAGACGCTTCTTTCTCCACAAATAAACGCCGGGATCAAAATTATCTGATAATCGCTAAAATATTGATTCAAAAAAAACTTTTCGGCATAGGTAATGAACCGATCTCCCCCATTTGTATAGGAATGAACATTCATCAAAAATATTGTCTTCTCTTTCCTGTTAAAATCTTTTAATTTATGCCTTAACCAGATTTCCGGATAAAAAAAATAGTTTTCTATTCCATGTTCTGTCAATTGCGCACATATACTGTCAATATTTTTCACCGCTGTAATGACAATTTCACGGCTTTGTTTCATGGCAAGATACTGCTCCAATGAAACAATTAATATATCATTCCACTTTTGCCCCCACAGGTTTTCGTTATTGTCTATAATAATCCCAACTTTTTCTATTCCAATCTCCAAAACAAACCATTTTCCAACATATCCGATCCCAAAAATAGCATATTTTTCTATCATGGTTTCTATCGTTTCCTTTCCAAAAACTTTTCTTCAACATCAGGATAAATAAACCGGTTTTTCCCATACTATTTTTTCATTTGGTATTCCCATTTGATTGATTTCCGAAATTATATTTTCCGCAATACATCTATCCAGAACCGCAGTCAAAACCAAATCGCATGGCGTTTGCTTTATTTCTTCAGGAGAATACACCCGACACTCATCGAACAGACAGTTTTCGTAATTTTTGTCTACCCACAGTGTAATATGGCAAATCCCGGTACGCATTAACTGTGCATAATAATCCTGCCCCACCGCCCCGGCTCCGTAAAGTATAATCTTCTTATTCTCAAACCTTTTCACATCTCTTAACGCAAACTGCTGGATGGAAAACTTATTTTTTGCATTTTTTCTTAATCCCGAAAGCAATTCCTGCCTGAAATACATATCTGCTTCTTTAGAAATACCATTATTGGTTCCTAATTCCCGCACCGTCTTTTTGATAGTAGTAATCAGATTGATTTTCTTTAGATAATAATCATCGGTTGTGTGGTTCATAATAGATTGCGGTCTGTATGTATAGTGATAAAAAGCTTCTTCCATGCTGACCAGCCTGAGAGAACCGCTCATACAATATAACAGGCAGATCATATCTTCTCCCATGGAGCATTCATCTGGAACCCTGTCATAACATTTCACAATCAATTCCCTTTTAAATAATTTTGACCAAATACTCGGCAAAATTCTCTCTTCATTATTCAGGTCAAAAACATATTGATTGATATATTTTTCCGCATTGGCATCCGTAATCTCAATATTGACAAACTTCGGTATTCTCTTTACGCCATTAATAATGGAACCTGTATGTAAAAGATCTGCATGGTATTGTCCCATATGAAGGCTCATCCGCTCATACATATCCGGTTCCAGATAATCATCCCCGTCAACAAATCCTATGAGTTCTCCGACCGCTTCCTGCAAGCCTGCTTTTCTGCATTTCACCAATCCGCCGTTCTTTTGATGAATCACCTTAATTCTGTCATCCATTCCTGCCAATTTATCGCAAATTTCCCCTGATGAATCTGTGGAGCCATCATCCACCAGTATGATCTCCAAATTACGGTATGTTTGATTACAGATGCTGATAACACATTTCTCTATATAATTTTCAATATTATATACCGCCACAATAACGCTGATTAATAGCCCACTCATAACTCTCCTGTTTCCATCCTAAAAACCCGTTATATCTGATTTAATCCGCGAAAATATACGTTTTTCCATTTTTTCATCCTCTATCAGCTCATCATTCGTGTTATATAAATCCGTCTGTTTGTTTTCATAGGCAGCCAATTTATGACCATTTTCAAAGTTAAAGGTCTCCATTGCCAAATCATCTTTTTCAAATTATATAATGAAATATAATCCGGATTATATATTCTCGACCTTTACACTTTTACATAATGATGTGCAGGGATTTCTTGTAAGTCATGTTCCTTGAACCAACCTGCTTCATTCATTACCTGCTTCAGCCGGGCTGAGATGAGCAACGATATGAACCAGATAAATATCCGCCCCTCCATTGCTGTCGCGGAGTGCATCCATATCCTTTTCATGTCGAGGTCTTTTTTGAGGTTATTCTGAGGCATTGGCAGACATATTTTCCGACTGTTTATCGCCCTTCCGATAGTTGGAGACTATCTCTCCGGTATCAGGATCAAGATGCCCAATGCTTCTGCGGCGGTGTTTACAGATTTTTGACCCTTTGTCCCAGTATGTGGTGTTTTCATAGACATGGGTTTTTCCATTTGGATTTTTGACATAGACATATGACGAATACGTTGCTCTCCAAAAAACAGTGTATAATATCTACTTTCATATTATATCATTTATACACTATTTTGTAAAGAAAAAATGTCAAAAAATCCTGTATTTTTCAATGGTTTAGGTATCTGTTCCAAGTTGCCTGTGTATAAAATTTCGGGAGATTAGAGTCTATGTAATCCATATCTGCATACACCAATCCGATATCTGCGTTTCCCTCCAGATGGGAAAACATCTCACTCAAAGCCTGCGGTTTATATCTGTTGTCATCCGATGTCCATGTAAAGTATCTGCCCCTCGCGTGGTCAAAACCAATGTTTAATGATCGGGGCAATTTTTGATTCGTTTCATTATGGATAATCCGAATGCGCCCGTCCTTTGCCTGATATTCTTCCATGATTACGGGCGTTGCGTCCGTGGAGCAGTCATTCACCAGAATCAATTTCCAATCTGCAAAGTTCTGCCGAAGTACACTGTCAACTGCCTCCCGTAAATATTTTTCTCCGTTAAAAACCGGCATAACAATACTGACTACAGGAGCCTTTTCTTTTTCTGCCTTATCTGTGTTCATCGTCATTCCGTCTCCTGGGCATCCAAAATTTGTAAAAGCATCTTCACATACCTTTCATCAGGTTTTATATAACTTATCTTCTCTTCACTAACACCCATTTTTTTAAGATTTTCCGTTATCTTTTCACATACCTGCGTGTCTAAAACCGCTATAAAAATACTGTCATATCCACAGTCTGCTATTTCTTCCGGGCTGCTCACCGGAAGACCAAGTTCCTGATATACCGAATATCTTTGATCCGCCCACAGGCATATCTCTCCCAATTTTGTCTCTGTGATCAGATAATAAATTTTCTGTCCGAAGCCCCCCGCTCCATATAAGACAATATGTTTCCCCGAAAAGTAAGAATCAAAAGCTTCCCATCCGGCAAAACGTTCCGCCGATTTCAAAAACATAACAAACAAAAAATACTGATACAACTGGGACATCAACTTCTCCCGTTCGCAGCTCTGTTCAAAGGCTCTTTTTAAGTCCCTGTACAGAGTTCTGATCTGCTCAAATTCTGTATCCTGCCCCATCATGGAATCCGGTCTTTTTCGATAATGATAGGGGGCAAAACGCACAATCTGTATATCTTTGCACTGCAACAGCATTTGAAACGTACAGTCCGCATCCTCTCCCAGTTCTACTTCATCGCTGACCATAGGCTGTACCTTCTTAAGCACATCCTGTCTGATCAGCTTACAGACCAGATTAGGTAAAATGCCAAAGCGAAAAAAAACATCACCACAGAGCATCTGCGGATAAATCTTTTTTATGATTGCCTCCTCTGCATAGTATCCTTCCGCCAACAGATTTTCTTTTTCCACAGAACCGTCTTCGTATTCTTCCACCAATCCGTACAGAACCATGTCCGCATCCTGCGCTCCCATTTTCTTCAGAATAGTTTCATAGGCATCCGGATCGATCCAGTCATCTGCATCGATATAAGTTATATACTCTCCTGTCGCGTGGGAAACACCTGTTTTCCTGGTCCGTACCAACCCTTCATTTTTTTTGTGAATCACCTGAATTCTTTGATCTGTGGCCGCATAATCATCACACAATGCGGGACTTTGATCTGTCGATCCGTCATCCACCAAAATAATCTCAAGATTTTGATAAGTCTGACCAATTACGCTCTCTATACACTGTTGTAAAAACCGTTCTGCATTATATATAGGAATAATAACGCTGATCAACGGCTGCCAATCTTTATTCATTCCTGCTCCGTTCCTTTTACGTTTCTCTTAGGCACACCCTCTCTTCATTCTTTCTAAAACAGCCCGATACTGCATCTGTGTTTTTTTCCTCTGCTCCTTGGCGCCCTCATCCAGCCATCCGCCATTAAAATGATGGATGGAGAATGTATTCGCAGTCATAGTCAGCTCCCCGCTCATATAGTCAAAGGGCGAAAAATAATCTGATGAATACACGGTCATGCCTCCTACCGTCTGCACCTGATTGTCAACACGCATTCCCTCTGCAATGAAAGGTTTTGTCTCGTAGACTCCGCAGGTTTCCAGATTCAGAGTGCCGTCCTCCCTGATAAAAGAAACACTCTCCCGCGATTCGAGCATTTTCCGGATCATCGGATGCCCCGCAACCGCACCGCTGCATCCGCCCATATTGATATTCCCCCATTTTTCTACACCGCAGAAAGCTTCCTGATAGAGCAATTCATCCAGATTTCTTACAAGCTCCACATCGGTATCCATGTAAATCCCTCCGTGGCGAAATAAAATATCAAGCCTTGCATAATCGGGAACAAATCCCCATTTTTGATGATCGTAGGCTTGCTTCATATATAAATTTCCGGTTATATCGTAATTGCTCTCATCCCATCTTCGGATCTCATAATCGGGACAGTATTTTCTCCAGCTTTCTACACATTTTTTAAAGCCATCCGGCATCTCTTTTCCGGAAAACCAACAATAATGTATCACTTTCGGGATCAACGGCTTCTGCGATATTCTGACAGGTGCTGGTTTTACTGTCTTCTTCAGCTCCGTCAGCTGTATCACTGGCACAATATAAGCCTCTGCGCCATTCAGCTCAGCCAACTGATCCAAGTTTCTGAGCACCGGTTCAAAATGACTGTTGGTAATCAGAATCGTCAGGTTCTTCTCCTGGCGGCCATACGCTTTTAAATACTCTAAATCCTTAATCTCATAATCGGATCCGCTCACGGAAATATGTTTCCCCTGTTTATACGGATCCGCATCTACATAAAAGCGAAGATATTCCTTTAACCGGAAACACTCTATGATATCGGGAAGCACGATCTGTCCGATCATACCTGCCCCATACACAATGATGTTTTTCTGCTCTCTCCTGATTTTTTCCGCCAATTCTGAATAGAAAAGGTTTCTTAGCTTTATCATGCCTTCACCTCTTCCCAGATGCGCGCTCCGGCAGTGCCGTCGCTGTTTTCGTATAGGCTTCGGAAACAATTCTGCTCTTCCCGAAAAATGCATCCTGCATTCACCAGCGCATCACATGCACGGGAAAGCAAATATTCCGTTCCCTCGTTGATCTGATACGCATAGGAAGAAGTATAATGTTCCGTTTCCAGTCTTTCAAACATCCGGTCAAATGCAATTGGAATATCATTTTGACACACACAAGGATACTGATCCAAAACCCGGCTGTCAGAAGCAANNTCTGGAAACAGCCATTACCACCCTGCCATCCGGCAATTCCTGCACATTATCTATCCGCGGATTATCCATATCCAAAATTTCATTTAATTTCAGAGCAATGTCTATCTCCATGCTTTTTTTATCCATACGAAGAACCATATTGCCCTTATAAGGAAAGAGCCATACTTTCTCATCTCTCAAAAGCGCATGCCGAAAACCGAACGCCCAGGAAAAATCTTTTGGATAATTGTTCGTGTCACTCTCTTTCATACTTTTGCCGTCCCAGCACACTACACCGCTTTTTTCATGATTGGGTAAAAGCCAAAAGTATCTGCCGTCATATTTTAATCTTTGATATTGATTTTCTGTTGTACCAACAAATATTATTTCCGCCTGTCTGCTCTCCGGATCATATGCGACAAGCATATTAGTGTGGGTAATCAAAAAATATATCTTATGATCAACGAGATACAAATCATCATTATAATATTCATCGCTTAAAGGGGTTTTCTCTTTCCATTTGTAGATAATTTCCTCTCGCCCCAGCTTTTTCTCCTCCAGATCCATTGACCATAGATATCTATAATCAGAAGAAAGCATATAGATTTTGTTTTCTATCACCGCTGAACTCTTGATTCGATCAGGCAGCTCATAGAACGTCCACCGACCCGTATCCAAATGATACTCCGCCAATGCATGTGCTCTGGAGGGTACAAGCCACAACGTCCTATCCTGACATATGATATTACTATACAGGGATACTTCTAATTGTAGTTCCTGCGATGTCCCTCCAAGAGCACATACTTTACTTTCTGATATATCCAGTCGATAAAGAGCATTATAATACCACGCAAAAAAATAAACACTGCCAGCCATAGGGCAGGATATTCTATAGCTAATGCTTCCGTCCGCTTTATCACCTGCATAATCTTCCATCAGGCAAACAATATTTTGCCGTAAGATCGGCTTCCCCTGCACCCCGTACAGATAGATCAACGAACTGTCGTCCCCGTAATACATATCTGTCCACAGCAACGCCCTGTGCAGATCCGCCGTATCGTCAAAAATCCCTATTCCTGATGTCCTGTATTCTTCAACAATTTCCTGATATTCCTCAACAAGAGCAGGCCGCATGGACTGCATGGTGCCAACTGACAGCGGATGGGGACGCCACCACAGCGCCACATCATCCCTGTCCGCAAAAAAGGCGATTGTGTCTTTGATTTTCTTTAACTCCTGCTCATTTCCATGCAGGATACCCGATACCCCCGTATTGTAAAGAACAGCCTTTTTTCCCGCCAATATCTTTTTCCATTCTTCCGGAAGCTTATAATCCTCCCTCTTTCCGTTTACCACCTTATCTATCTTAGGCGAACCTAACGGCAGAATCTTTTCTCGGAATATTTTTTCTGCCTCACTCTCCCGCATTACAGCATTTTCCACATAAAGCTTCTTCAGATGCTTAACATAGTCCTCCTTCGCAGATGCAGAATGCGCAATCACTACATCGGAGAATACAGTTCCCGGAGACACGCACAGGTTCTCATACATATCCTCACCCAATATAAAATATGGTATATACACTAATCGATCGGTATATTTTTTCAGGATTTTCGTATAAAAAGATGGATGCACGCTCGTCACACGATTACAATTATCAAAAGGATTATGTATAAAAACCACATCCGGATGATTCGCCTCAAAATCATAATCCTCATAGCCTGTTACAGGCACATCTTCAGGAAAATCATTTCCCTCATAGTGCATTTCCCCAAAAGTCCCATCTGCATTCTTATCATAATATGGAATAGGTATCACAAAAGTGTCATACTCCGGATCAGCATCGGCCGCCCGCCAGACACTCTCAAGGCTATCCCACATAGACAATTTATAGGGAAGAAATACCACCTGTTTCTTATCATCCGGCATCTCATACCGAATCCGATGCCGGAGATCCGTAAGCTGTATCTGAACCTTCTTTGCCAGCTTCCGGCATATTTTTTCATCAGTAAGGCTTATGCTCATCTGATAGATATTTTCGCAGTAATCCTCCAGCAGATGCACAACGGCAGCATACTGCTCCCCCATAATCTCCAAAGACGTCCCGATCTGCATAGCTGCATCCTGACACTGAACAAGCATTTCTGACAGTCCCTGCATGTTCTTATGTCCTCCACTCAGCAGAGCGTTATTCGTCTTTTCCATCGTAGCGGCAGCAGCCAGCATCTCCTTCTTTTTCATCTTTTCGGCACTTATATCCTTCCGACATTCTTATCAATTTCTGAATATTGTTTTACACACAATCTTATTAATTTTATATCGTCTTTATTTTACTATATCTTCACAAAGGATTTCAATTATTTTTTGGATCCGACTTTCGTCAATTCCGGCAAATGCCAAAAGCGGCAGAACCAAAAACCGTCTGCCGCTTTTCCATCTTATAAATCTTATCTTCCCGCTATCCGTAAGCGGATTTTTCTTTCTTAAAAGTTTTCCCGTGCCCTGACCAGATCTACCAGATTATAAAACTCTTCCTTATATTCATCATCCAGATCGATATCATCCAGCATATTCAGGATATCTTCATAGCTTCCATCCCCAAGATACTCGCTGCCGCGCAGCGCCATGGAGAATTCCGCCACAGCTGCCGCAAACATAAAGTCGTCAGAAGGCTTCTCCGTATAGTCTCCTGCGCCGATCGGATATTCCAACAGCTTCGAGACATCCCCGTCCGGCTCCTTATAGCGGATGCTCAATGTCATCCACTCATCACTGTTTAGCGCCAGATCGCTCAGCTGCGTATCCTGATATCTCAATTCATTGCCGCTGTTCTTTGCATTGTCACAAGTGATGATCTCATACACGACGGTGACACTGTGACCCGCTCCGATCTCGCCGGCATCCTTTTCATCATTGTTGAAATCCTCTGCCGCCATCGTCCTATTCTCATAACCGATCAGACGGTACTCTGATACGACTGCAGGGTTAAATTCGATCTGAAGTTTTACATCTTTTGCAACAGTGACCAGCGTCGCGCCCATCTCTTCCACAAGCACCTTCCTTGCCTCGGAAAGACTGTCAATATAAGCATAGTTTCCATTGCCGTAATCCGCCAGAGTTTCCATCCTGGTATCACTGTAATTGCCCATGCCGAATCCAAGGACGGAAAGGAATACGCCGCTTTCCCTTTTCTCCTCCACTAAGTCGTGAAGTGCGCTCTCACTGGTAATACCGACATTCAGATCCCCGTCTGTAGCAAGGATGATCCTGTTGTTGCCGCCTTTGATAAAATATTTTTCCGCCAGCGCATATGCTGTCATAATGCCTTCGCCGCCATTGGTCGATCCGCCGGCTTCAAGTCCGTTCAACGCGTCTAAGATCGTATCCTTCTCACTGCCCCGGACGCCTTCCAGCACCACTTCATTATAACTCGCATAAGTAACGATGGATACTCTGTCCTTCTTTCCCAGATTATCGATGAGCAATCCAAATGCCTGCTTTAACAGCGGCAGTTTATTTTCATCATACATGGAACCGGACACATCGATCAGAAAGACCAGATTGGAGTCCGGCGCGTCCGAAAAATCAATTGCCTCTGTCTGAAGTCCGAGCACCAGAAGCTCCGCATCTTCATTCCACGGGCACTGGCTGATCGTTGCCGTCACGCCAAAAGGCTCACCTTTCTTCGGTCCGTTATAATCATAAGTAAAATAATTGAGCATTTCCTCTGTCCGCACTGCTCCGGAGGGGATATCCGACGCCGTATATCCGTTCGTGATCATCCGCCGCAGATTCGCATAAGACGCGGTATCCACATCTGCGGAGAAAGTCGATAAGGGACTTAACGCAACGGACATATAGGGATTTTCTTCCAGCGTGCTGTATTCTTCCGTATTATAAGGAATCTCCTCATATCCGTAATCGTAATAGTCTTCCGCTTCCGCCATCGGAGCCTCCATTGCGTATCCGTTCATGGAATCATACGCCGCACCGGCTGTGGCCTCCGTCACCCACATAGACGGATCGCTTCCGCCGTCAACCGCATCATCTACCGCGTCGGCATCGCCGCCTCCCTGCGCCACTGTCTCCTGTCGGGAATGTCCCTTGCCTGAATCATTGTTTTCGGACGACCCGCTGCCGCATCCGGCAAGCATGCCCACCGTAAGGATACCCGCCATAATCATCGCCATTGCTCTTGCAGCCATTTTCTTCTTCATAATAATACCCTCCCTTTTTGTACTAAAGGCTGTCTGCTTCAGCCTTCTATCATAGATACGTACGGGAGGGTTCC
>DLOQ01000057.1:35246-46506 GCA_002479655.1 Lachnospiraceae bacterium UBA7480 | reverse complement strand
ATTAGCCACCCATGAGTTTAGGGAACTGGAGGCAGAGCTTGCCGAGAAAAAGGTGGAGTTAGCCAAGCAGAAAGAGGAGAATGCAAAGCAGGAAACAGAGTTAGCCAAGCAGAAGGCAGAAAATGCAAAGCAGGAAACGAAACTGGCAAAATACGAAGCAAAGGATGCCAAGCAGGAGGCAAAGATCGCAGAGCAGAAAGCAGAGATCCAGCGTTTACAGGAGAAGCTTCGTCTGGCGGGAGTAAACTAAACTTAAGAAAAATCATTTTTGATCCCCGAATGTTTTGTTCGGGGATTTTTAACAGATAAAAATGGAGAAAGTCAAATGAGAAGACTGTTGAGAAAAATTGTTTTTAAGTATATTCTATTAGTAGTAACAGAAAATGACTGCGCGATGGGAAAGATAGATACTATTTGAACCTTTTATACCAGCCTCTTTCGATAAAATAAAAATACTGTCCCGCAGATCGTCGCTGCCAGCGCGTCTGCACAGCATTCCGCATAATAAATACTCATGACATTTCCCGTGAACAACGGAAAGATAACCGCGAACGGCACTAAAAGAAAGACCTTTCTAAGCAAAGCCATAAATAAAGAGATCTTCGCCTGTCCCAGACCCATGAAGGTCGTCTGACAGCCCATCTGGATCCCAAAGATCAGCATACCTGCCATAAAGATCGGAGCAACCTTCTCCACAACACCAATCAAAGCCGCATCATCCGTAAAAATCAGCGCATACATACCCGGAAAAAGCATCACGGAAAGCGTCAACAGAAATGAAACGCCTGTTGTCAAGAAAATAATGATCCGGTACGCCTGCCTTACCCTTGCGGTATTGCCCGCTCCATAATTGTAACTAAGAATCGGCTGAACGCCCTGCGTAAATCCTGAAATCGGCGTATTCACAAGCTGCATGATGCTTTGCAATATTGTCAAGGAGCCCACGTAGATATCTCCCCCGTATTTCTGCAAGCCGCTGCTCAAAATGACCGCAATCAGGCTTTCCGTACTCTGCATGATAAATGGGGAGATTCCCAGAGACATGACATTTCCAATGACACGCCACTGAGGTCTTAGATATTCTTTCTGTATATGCAGCGACGCCTTCTTTGACGTCAGAAAATGCAGTACCCAGATTGTGCTGGCGCACTGGGAAAGCACGGTCGCCAATGCCGCGCCCTGCACTCCCATATGAAACACAATAATAAAAATGGGATCCAGAATGATATTAAATACCGCTCCGATCAATACAGATGCCATCGCGGTCCTTGACTTACCCTGCGCCGTAATAAACGGATTCAATCCGATCACCAGTTGGACAAAGGGCGTTCCCAAAAGATAGATCCTCAGATAATCTCCAGCATATGGATAGGTTGCGTCACTGGCGCCAATCAGATAAAGAAACGGCTTCTCAATATAATAAAATACAACCATTAAGATAACAGAAAAACACAGCAGTATGACGACTGCATTGGAAAGGATCGTCGCCGCGCGCTTTTTGTCTCCCTGCCCCATGGCGATTGCAGCAAGCNNCGGCGCGCCTCCGGCGCCCATTAATGCGCTGAATGCCGAGATCAGCATGATGACAGACAGGGTAAGCCCTACCCCTGTCAGAGCATCCGGTCCGACGATATGCCCGATATACATTCTGTCAACAATATTGTAAAGCAAATTTATAAGCTGTGCGACCAATGTGGGAATCCCCATAGAGATCATCAGCTTTCCCATTCGCTCTGTTCCCAGTTTTTCTTCCGATCGTGTAATTTTAGTAACCATGCCTTTCCGAAACCCACAAATTTTAATGCACTTTAGTGCTATACCGAAGGCGCAATATTTACAAAACAAATGTATTCGTTAATAAACCAAAATACCATCTCATCGCAGCTCCGGCACAACCGCATAAAAGATCAGATCCTGATCGCTGTTATTGATTAGACTGTGCGCGTGTCCCTTTGGACAATAATGACAGTCTCCTGCTTTTAAAACCTCTTCCACATTGTCATAGACAGCCTTGCCTTCGCCTTCCACGATAAAGACCACTTCACAGTTAGCCTCATGCGTATGCAGTCCGATAAACGCGCCGGACTCCAACCGCCCACGCATGATCTTTGTATCGCCGTCATCATACATCTTCAGATTGGTGTTGCCTTCTCCGCCCTTAAATTTAAGGTGCGCCTGTTCCGTAAGCTTTTCAAATTCAATTTTCATGACTGCTTCTCCTTTTTTATTTAATAACCCAAGACAAGATCCCATACGACATTTAATACCAGAGGCTTTAAGAAAAAGTGAATCAGGAACATAACCGCTAAAATAATGATCGGTTCATATCTTCCGGATCTTTTCTTCTCTTCGTCTTCCTCCGACGACTGTTTCACGATCCTTTTCGCCGCCATCTTCCATAAATAATATCCCGCGACAGTTCCTATCGTATTCGTAATCAGATCATCAACATCCGTCAGCCGGAAGGTAAAAATCTGTAATATCTCTATCAATAATGATAACGCAAAACCCGATAAAAGCGTTGTTTTAAAAGAACGGTACTCCTTCCAGACGGCTGGCAGCAAAAATCCCAATGGTATAAATAAAATAATATTCAGCGCCGTATTTTTAAGATATCCCACAGGATCATTTACAATATCTATCAGCGGGATCCATTGAAAATGAAATTCTATTCTCAAAGAATCAAACGTAGGAATACCCGTCACGAAAAAGACGCCGATCAGATAAAACGCAAAAACCAACGCCATAAGGAACTTTCCAAAGCCGCGCTGTCTGAATACAAAATATTGCAGGATAGCAATAACCGGAATCACAAGAAGCCATATCGGAAAGCAATCTACCCCAATAATAAACAGCCGAACCATAAAATAATCACACCTTTCTTAAAACCTGTAATTTTCGGCTTATTATATCAAAGGACATGATTATTTACTATATGGTTACAATGATTATAAAGGATAATTAAAAAAATCTTAAATATTTGCTTCGCTTAATAAACATTACTCAATATATACTTCATATCCCGCCTGATTCTCGCTGGTAGATTTCCCACGGCTTAAAACCACGGTACAGCCTGACGGATTGATCACACGCACCTCCGGAAAAGACATTACCGTATCATCCTTTGCAGTCGCCGTCACAGTCAGCTTCAGTCCGGTTGCTTCCTGCAAAGCATTGATATCCGTTGCCGCATAAGTAAAAAGTTCTCCGTCCTTTAACACTTCCCCGCCAAGAATCTCTCTGCCCGGCACTTCTCCCGCGGAAAATGTAAACGTTAGGACGGCAATATCCTTTCCGCTCATATTCGCAACATAAATACAATTAGAACGTGTACCTAATTCCGAAAAAAGCTCATTGGAAGAAATCGAATTAACCGATTGATCCATACTGCTTTCCGGAACATTAAGGGCATTATCTGAAATATTATCGGATGACACGCCTGTCATATTCGCGGAAGCATCCGGCGAAACACTTCCCAAAAGATCGTCAACGCCATTCTGTGACGGCGCGCCTGCCATATCCCCTGATATACTCCCTGTTAAATCTATGACAACATTGTTTGTATCTCCAAGCGCCATATTCTCCGAGATCGTACTGCCTTTTTTTCCACAGCCTACGGCAAGCAGAAGAAGCATTATACCCAAAAAAATCTTATGTTTCTTGTTTTTCATTTTTCCCCATTTCCGCGCTGCTTTCCATGCAGCGCCTCTTTTTAGCATAATGGTGTCTTTAAGCATTTTCATTGATGATTGCGAAATAATTTACAACCTTTATTCATTATATAGTATCGGGCAAAATTTTACAAGAATAGCGGATGATCAGATTATTTTTTTGCGAGGAGAAAAATATGGTTGATATAAAGGATAACATTTGGGACATTTGGAACTTTTTATTTCAAATGAATAATGACATTTTATTTGGTATGATATTGCTGGCTCCGTTTATTTTGATTGTGCTGGATATCGTCTTTTTGGTTCGGAAAAAGAAAAAACCTATCTTTGAAGTGATCGCATTTTCCATTGGATGCATTGAAATGGCGCTAGTCTATACTTTTTGGGATCTGCCGGATTATCAGCAGCCCTTGAACATCTATGGAATTGCGAACGCACATGAGCCTTTCAGCAATGAGCACATGATTTCCATTATTCTATTTGCTCTGTGGGGATTTTTTAGCTATTTTCTTCTAAAATTTACCAGAAGGGCGCTGCCTCCTCTATTGGAGGTAATTCTGTTAGGAGGTGTATATATAGGATGTGGATTGAGTCTTGCGTGGATATTCCAGCTGCTTTGCGGGGCATGTCCGGAAGGAATAGGAATATATCTTGGCAGTTATGATATTATTGTCTGCCTATGTCTGTGCGTTGTGCCATTCTTTTATCTGATACATGCCATTCTTCTGATGGTCAGGTTAGTAAAGGAAAAGGCCGGGAAGCAGGAAAGTATTCATTATAAAAATGCCACTTTGCAGAAAATAAACTTATGGTTATTAAAGGGCGCCAATCTGTTTTGGGCGGCAGTGGTTGCCCTGCTTCCCATATTGGGAATCCTAGTCATGCTCCTGTGCCTGTTTGGACAACAGCCGGATGCTATTATTCTGGCGTTCACGAAAACAAGCGACTGGGTTTTATCCAAAGAAATCGCACCGCCGCCGGTAGCTTATGACACGCACTATTTGTGCACTGTTTCCCTGCGTGGGCATAGGAAGTTGGTAAAGCCCATCCGGTATGGAATCCGAAAGGGAGAAAAAATAGTGGTAAACAGACAACTTTGTGTAGCAAATGCTTTTGAACAGCTTATTATGGAAAAGACTCCTCGCTTTCATAAGGCAGTCAGAACCTTTTACGATACCTATGGATATCCCATATCCAGACATATCAATCATGCATGGGCTGCAGATATAGTTTATCTAAGCATGAAGCCCTTAGAGTGGATCTTCCTTTTGGTGCTTTATCTGGTTGATGAAAAGCCGGAAGACCGTATCTGTAGTCAGTATCTTCCCAAAGAGTCAATGGCACAAACCATTTATTGAGTAAAATTTTGCACTGCAATTAAATAAGGCAGCCATTATGGAAGTCGATACACACCTCACTTTCAAATGGCTGTCTTTTCATGTAGTAATTATCCCCAGAAATCATATTTGTTCAGATGACTGCTGGTTGTATTGCCGTCAGGCAGATAACTGCCGGACAGATTTTCCAGATTTGCGCCCGCGTTGTCCGCTATTCTGGAAGAAACATAGGAAATTCTGGGTGTCAGAGAGCCGTCTTTTCCAAATGTTTTTTCCAGTTGTTCCAACGACGCGCCTTTAAGCTTCTCCTGATCGATCTCCAGACTACCGTCTTTCTTCGCTGTGATTCCGATCTCCGCCAGAGCTTCCGTATGCTGGGCAGGAAGGTCTTTTAAGCTTTTTTTGTAAAATTCATTCAATGCGCCGGAAGCATCCTTCATGCTTTCTAAAAGCTTATTATACTTTTCTACCAGCTCCTGCGCCTTTTTCGTGATCTCCGTAGTATCGCCGGATTCCCTGACCTTTTCCCAAATACTGTCTTTTCCTGATGCAGACAGCTTTTGTGCTATCGTATCAAGTTCTTCCGCCGCCTTTTCCTGTTTTTCATATTTTGTCTTTTCTGTTTTACTCAGTCCCTTATTTGCCATCAGCTTCTCTGAGATCTTGCTACTGCTGTCGCCGCCATTCACATAATCCAGCAGGCTGTGACCATTGACCGGCATACCCGCCTTTCTTGCCGATTCATTTAACATCTGGTTAGTAACTCTCATATTTTTTGACCCCTTTCTATTTTTACTCACTTAAGCATTTTATGTGACCGCAGCCTTATACGCCGCATAATCCTGCTTCACCTTCTGGTATCTTGACTTTGGCACCGAGATCTCTTTGCCTGTTGTAAGGCGGCATATATAACTGCTGATGCGCTCCACATACCGCATATTTACCAAAAAACTCTGATGTACCCGTACAAAACCATAAGGGATCAGATCCTTTTCGATCTCGCTCAATTTCTTATAAAGACCATATTCCTCATTTGCCGTATAAAATACATTCTTATGCCGTTCTGTCTCGATATAGATGATCCGCTGAACCTCCAAGGCAATTGTCCCTTCCACAAAGGAATACGTGATCTTCTCATTTTTCCGGTTCAGCTTATCTATGATCTCATCCAGACATTCCGACAGCGTCGTTTCTAAGTTTTCCTTTGCCAAAAAACGGGCAGCGTCCACACGATATCCCTCCAATGCATAATTAAGCAATGCTGTAACAATGACAATCGGAAGCTCCTGATAGATATCTTTGATCTTCCTTACTGTCTGAAGACCGTCCACCTGATCCATATTGATATCTATAAATATAATTGCAAAGTCGGAAAGCCTTCCCATATCCCGGCACAACTCCACGCCGGATGTATATTCTTCAATTGTAATGCCGATTCCTTTTATCTGATCATACTGTTCTATCAGTTCCCGCACTTGCTGTCTATCCTTGACGCAGTCATCACACACAGCAACTAACATCTGTTTTACCACCTTTCCCTCATATATTTTATCGGCAGACTTTTGATTTAATCCATGGGAATGTCACGAAATGACTATTTTTAACACTAAATGACTATGAAATCACCATATCGCATTAAAATCGGTCGATTGCAGTCCGAGATTCCCGTTTTGTAATCGAGATTCACATTTTGAAAGCGACCTTCAACACATTAAAATCACAGCCGCGGACATTTTTAATTTTCAACTCGAATTAAAATTGCGGATATCCGCAAAAATATTCTCTCATTTAAAAAAGTCATTTTTGAGTGATTTATTTTTAAGAAAAAATCATTCTTGAGTGATTTTTCTTGATAAAATATCATAATAGAGTTAAAATAATTAAAAAGATATATTATTCGTTGTTATATCGAAGCGATTTTTAAAGAACATATATATGAAAGGATATGGTCGCAATATGGAAAGAAATATTATGCAGGAACTTATTGCATGGAAAAATATGCAAAAAAACAGAATGTCGCTGTTGCTATATGGAGTACGACAGGTCGGGAAAACCTATATCCTTCGGGAATTTGGCGACAGGTATTATAAAAATACAGTTTATATCAACTTTGAAAGAATGAAGATAGTTGCCGGCTATTTTGATGGGGAATTAAATCCCGACCGGATAATCCGTTTGTTGGAAGAATATTTTGAACAAAAGATAATTCCTGAAGAAACTCTGCTTATTTTTGATGAAATTCAGGAATGTCCTAAAGTAAGAGCTGCTATTAAGTATTTGGTGGCTGATGGCAGATATGATTNNGATGAAATTCAGGAATGTGAACGGGCGCTTACGGCTTTAAAATATTTTTGTGAGGAGACTCCGGAATACCATATTACGGCTGCCGGAAGTCTGCTTGGAGTTGCAATCAACAGAAAAAAATATTCCTTTCCGGTAGGAAAAGTTATAATCAAGACACTATATCCCTTGCGATTTGATGAATTTTTAAATGCGCTGGGACAAAAGCATCTTGTAAGTCTGATTAAAGAGCATTTTAAGCAGATGATGGAAATGCCGGAGGAGATCCATCAGGAATTATTATACTGGTATGAACGGTATTTATATATTGGCGGAATGCCTGCTGCCGTTAATCAGTATATGGAAAGAGAATCTTTCATTAATGTACCGGAGGTTCAAAATCTAATACTAAATGCATATATTGCAGATATGGCTAAGTATACATGCGATAGCGAAAGCACTAAGATTCGAAATGCTTTTTTATCAATACCGGCACAGCTTGCAAAAGAAAACAAAAAATTTCANNCCGCCGGTTTGTTTGGCGACTCTATCGCATGGCTCGTCTTTGCAGGTGTAGTGCTTTCCTGTGACAGAATTGCAAGAGCTGAAATTCCGCTGGCAGCATTTAAGGATGTAGCATCATTCAAATTATATATGTCCGATGTTGGATTGCTTTCCGCTTTTACCGGGATATTATGGGAAAATATTGCGAAAAACCAGTTATCTGATATGTACAGAGGGGCTTTGGCAGAAAATTACGCGGCACAAACATTAAAGGCATCCGGATATGAGCTGTATTACTGGA
Source organism: Lachnospiraceae bacterium UBA7480 (assembly GCA_002479655.1). Lineage (GTDB taxonomy): Bacteria > Bacillota > Clostridia > Lachnospirales > Lachnospiraceae > NK4A136. The sequence continues at coordinate 38,413 of DLOQ01000057.1, read as the reverse complement.
CTTCTGATTCGCCTGCAGCAGAAGTTGATTTCCTGATTCAAAAAAAAGGAGAAATATTACCAATAGAGGTAAAATCCGGAAAAAATGTCAACGCAAAGAGCCTAAAACATTTTCAAAAATTGTATGAACCGAAAAAAGTAATCAGATTATCTGAAAAAAATTTCGGGACAGATGGAAATGTATTTGCGATTCCGCTGTATGCAGTTTTTTGTATATAGTATTCCATCATATCCCTTTTATCACCATTCCTTTTTCAGCTCCTCCGCCGGAATATCATACTTCTCAAGAAATTCTTCCATATCCTTATCATTCCTGATCAGCATTACTTCCGTAAATTTTCCGGTGCGGAGATCTTTAAAACCCGCAACCTTCTCCCCGGTACAGATACTGCTTCTGATGACCGGTTTCTGTTCCTCTTTGTTGTATGGCTCCTTTTTTGGCTTCTTACGAAACATATTAATCCCCTTATTGAATTATGCTCCAAATACCTGTTCAGTCTGTTCCATTCGGACTCCGTAATTTCCTGCAATACTGCGTACATAGCTTATCCGTACAGTTCTCACATTTCAACGCTTCATTTGAATATTCCCAAAATCGCTCAGGATGCAAAAGCACACACAGTTCCCATACAATCCACACAATTATGGACATCAGAAAAAGGCTGCGCGAAAAAAATCCTTTGATAAATAACTGCGGGCTGAACATCATCAAATGATCCCAGTTAAAAATACGGCAGGTCGTACAGCAGCGGTTCTGCATAATCAGACGGAATGGACACCAGACCAGCACGCAAATCAAATCACATACATAAAATACAACTGTGATCATAAATAGCAATGCATCATCAATTACCTTATGCGTATGCAGTACACCCAATACAATAATCAGTGATGTCCATAAAATAAATACTTTATATGCAGATTTTGTTGTCGATACAATATACTGCTTGAGCCGCTGGATGTTCACTTTTTCCCGAATTGGACGAAATCGGAGTCGAAACAGCTTCTGCGAACCAAGTGGAATCCGGTTCTTTACAGGAATTACCTGCAACAACATGTCAGCCATCCAGATTGCCCATATAATATGAAATGGCGAAAAATGCTTGAAAAAATTCAAACCATTCATAATCTCAAATGATTCTCTGTCTGCTACATACATCATCCCGCAAAGACCACATATTATGCAGCGCCCGACCAGTTTTATTATGTATAGTTTCCGTATACCAGAGGCAGGCTGCATCTTTTTATCTTTTCTATTTTTCATCTGTATTCCTCATATAGAGAGCTATTCCTCACTAATTTATGAATTTATCACAACATACCGGTTTACCGCTGATATGGCTTATGGCATTTCAAAAAAGTTAATTCCATTACGAAACATATTAATCCCCATGCCGCCTTCGGCGGCTTAAATAATAATGTAAAACGCTGCTTAAGCCGGTTTCCTGATCACGCAATGCTGACGGAGCCCTTTTCTGGGCTCATACAGCTCCAGCTTCATCCCGCTGACCTCACACAGACGCTGGATATCATCCCTTGAATAAACATGAACATCCCCTTTATGTAAGATTAAGTTGACTATCGGGAGCTGGATATGGTTCATAAGCCACAATAGTACTTTGTTGGTTGGCGCCATTTCCCTTAAAATAAACCTGCCTCCCGGACGCAGAACCCTGTGCAGGCTCATAAAAAATTTTTCGGGATTGGGGTAATGATGAAAGCTCAGGGAACAGGTGACTACGTCAAAGCTGTTGTCCTCAAAAGGCAGATTTTCACAATCGCCCGCAACAAAGCGTATTCCATCTATTTGCTTTTTATTTGCAGTCTCTATCATTTTCTCCGACAGATCCACTCCGGTATATTTTCCATCCGGATAATCCCTTTTGAACATCGCAAGCATCGCCCCTGTGCCGCAGCCGGCATCCAGTAAGTCAGAAAATGGTTCTCTCACTGCCTCCGCCAGCATTTCCGGATAATCATTACGGCATACATTGTAAATACTCAGATCGTCATCATCAAATTTTGCCGCCGCCCGGTCAAATTCCTTTGCCGACATTTTTTTGTATTCTTCACTCGTCATAATAAATCCTTCCGCACCATCTCATATTTTTATCATTCTTAATTATATTTTTATCGCAATGAAAATGCAATATGGAATATCTAAAAAAGGAAGCGCCAAAACCTTCCGGTTTCAATGCTTCCTCAAACGCTGGTGAGGTGACTCGATCACCAGATCTTCATTTTTACAGTATTGTTACTTCTTTTTAATCGGGAAATATACCTCCGTCTCCCAATCTTCCGGGGAAGGCGTGTCGAACTGTGTTTTAATATAAAGATCAAAAGGAGCGCCGACATATTCGTACCCGTTTTCAATGATCCATGAAACTATGGCGCCATAAGCTTCCGAAAGAGTGGAATATCCCCCTCTATGAACCGTCATCGCGCACTCCTGCGGCTCCATAATGATATCCGCCTTTTCCTTTTCCTTGATCCCAATAAATACTTCCACATCGGATGATTCATGATTGAATTCCTCGTCAAAGTATCTCGCACCATTCAAACCGGTAGGAGTAACCTGTTCCTTAGGTACACGCTCAAATAGCGTCCCATAGTACTTCCCAAATTCATCTACTCCCATCATGGCGCGATTCACCAGCACATTCATGGCTGGAGAGTTTTTAACCTCAATCGTATAGTTTTTCTGATAAGTCATAATATCACCTGTCCTTTCAAATACAGAAATGTGTGTCTGAAGCTCATTCAGGATTATAGCTTTTTCCTGTTGCTCATGCTTCAGCTTTTCCTTCTGCTGCCGCAGCCTTGCTGATATCTCTCTGTTGTCCGAAAGAGAAATGATATGTTGAATTTCTTCCAGCGAAAAACCATACCGCTTCAGCCGTTGAATATAATTCATGGTATCGATCTGTTCTGTCCGATAATACCGATATCCTGTAAAACGATCTACCTCAGCCGGCATTAATAATCCAAGTTTGTCATAATGGTGAAGTGTTTTAACACTCACCTGACAGACTTTGGAAAATTCTCCAATCTGTAACATAATCACTTACCCCTTTCGTCTTGATCGATTCGAATCTACAGGTAATATACACCCTGACCTTACAGGAGTGTCAACACCTTTTTAATTTAAAATCGAGTAGGGGAATGACC
>DLOQ01000057.1:10168-35159 GCA_002479655.1 Lachnospiraceae bacterium UBA7480 | reverse complement strand
TGAGGTGACTCGAACACCCGATCTTCCGCTTAGGAGGCGGCTGCACTATCCACTGTGCTACACCAACTGATATTTCTAACGGATGAATCCGTTTTCCTAACACATCATATCAAACATTCCTTTGATTTGCAAGTCATCTTCATTTTTTCTTTTGCCCTGTCCGCATCCGATACCATAAAAAATCTGACATTTTAAATATATAAAATTTTTTCTTTTAACTATTTGCGTATCTTGTATCTATTTACTTCTGTTCAATAAACTGAGATTTTTCGTTTTAAGCTTCATCTAAATCCTCATTTGGAAATTGTCTAATTAATGAAAAATAAAAAAACGGTTCATCAGTAAAAGAATATGTACCTGTTTCAAATAAAATTATAAGTCTGATAATGTATACATAGATCAAATAAGTATATAAAATCAGTTGACAAGTATATTGCAAAAATTTATAATTAAATAATAATTTACAATTTTATTAAACTATTTTTAAAATTTATTTTGCAAATATAATCCTTACAAATAATTTGTACATAAATATGTATATATAAATATTTGAAAGAAAAATTTTATAACGAAAGGAGCAATAAATATGAAATCATTTACACCTGAAAAGCCGGAAGACATTAAGGAACTTGTTGACAATGCTTTTGATATGCAATTTTGGAAAAATCACCTGGAAAAAGACTTGATGAAATTCTGGGACAGATCCGAAGCATATGAACTGGACGGCGGTCTCTTCCCTACCTACAGGACAAACACCGGAGAAAAACTGCCTGCGGATAAAAGACAATGGCCGGAGGAATTTACGGCTGCTTCGAAAGATCCAAATACCTCCGAACTGATTAAGACGGATTATAATTTTGTACGCGCACANNTCCCGCCAGACTTACGCCTACGGGATCGCCTTTCATATGACGGGCGAAAAGCATTATCTTGAACTCTGCCGTAAAGGTGCGCTTGCTCTTGTTGACGCTATTGATGGAAATTACGGAATGTTTGTGACGCGGAATAAATCTACAGGACATTGGGATTCCCAGCGCAGCCTCCGCACAAGTCAGGATCTGGCCTATGGTCTTACCGGACTGGGAATGTATTATTTTCTTACTCATGATGCAGGGATCATGCACCGCATCATCCAGATCAAGGACTATATTTTTGACAATTATATGGACGACGACAAAGGCTACCTGACATGGCTGCCCAAACGCGAAGAAAACTCCGAAATTCAGATTGTCGCGCAGCTTGACCAGCTTTACGCATATATGCTGATGATTACCCCAAGCCTGCCGGAACCGTATAGAAGCATTTGGAAAAAAGACATGAAAAAAATTGCGGACATTCTTATTACGCAGTTTTACNNATACTTCCAAGCACATGGCTCTGGGTACAGATCATACCGATTTTGGACATTCGGTAAAAACCTTCTGGGTAATCTTAAAAATAGGAGAAATGCTCGGAGATCCGTTTTATATTGACTTTGCACGTCCAAAAATTGATAAGATCTTAAACGACGCTTATATTGAAGAAACCGGCTCCTGGGCAAGGCGCATGAACGCCGACGGAAGTCTTGATACGGACAAGGAATGGTGGATTCTTGCAGAGCTCGATCAGGCTGCAGAAATCCTCTCAATACACGATCCGTCCTATTATCATTATCTCAACAATACCCATAAATATTGGCGTGATGTCATGACAGACCATGAGCACGGCGAAATATGGCATATGGTAAGCGGCAAGGACAACAAGCCTGTAATCAACTTCCCAAAAGTACATAATTGGAAAACTTCACTGCACAGCTTTGAACACGCATTGTTCAGTTATATGACTGCCGCACGCGTGAAAGGCGAAATCTGCTCTCTATATTATGCTTTGCCTGAGTGGGAGGAGGCTTCGCAGCATACGGTTTCGCCCTATATGTTCTTTGGCAAAGTGCAAGACTATGATTCGGGTGAAATCCTTGAAAATATGCCGGACAAAAACAAAATTTACGAAGTTAGATTTAATGGGATTCATTAATACGGTATCATGGTTTACTCCCTTTGATAAAAACCGGCAGCATTGAAATAATCAAAGCTGCCGGTTTTTATCAAAAAAGACACTAATCGCCACTCTTTACGTTCCAAAACTGCAGATATTTTTTTCTTTTTTCCTCGTCCGGGATCATCTCCCGATACAGCCCTTCCAGAATCTTCTTAACCTCCGTATCCGCAGGCTGCGACTGATCCCACGGACTATCAGCTGCTTTGATATCCTCCTCCACCGTGCCATTTCCACACAAAAGAATAAAATTGATATAATGCGCGCCATAGACCATACTTTCCACACCGGTATCCACGGCTCCGTTACGCCGGTAAAAACACAGCCTTCTTTCCGCCATCCGCTCATCCGGCGCATCTTCCGGATGCTCGCTTTCAATCATCAGCGTCCTGTCCCTGTAATGCTCTGCCAATGCGGATAATACACGACCGCCATAACCCCGGTTTCTTGCGTCCGGAAAGATCCCAAGATAATCAAGCAGTCCGTAAGGACTTTCCTTTGCCAGCAAAACAAGCGCATATCCTACCTGCTCATTACCATCATAAACGGACAGGCTTTCATACACGCCGCGTTCCATCATTTCTATTATATTTTCCAACGGTTTTAATTCCTGTACCGGAAAATCATATCTCATCCTTGACTCATAAATTTGGGTGATTTCCTTAATATTCATTGCTTTTAAAAATATTTCCGCCATTGACTCCGTTCTCCGCTTTTTATTTTATAATATTCTTTTAAGCAGGTCATTGATTCTGTCAAGATGATTTTCCGACATTCCGGAAAAATTGATGACAAGCGTATGGGTATCCGGCGCTTTGTCCTCCATATAACATTCTGACAGCATCAACACCCTGTATCCCCCTTCCATGGCTCTTTTTGCAATCTCCTCATCAGTACGGGAAGTGTCAACCGTCAAAAGGAAATGAAGTCCCGCCTCTTCCTCCGCAATCCGTACCCGTGAAGCATACGGTCCGCTCCTGACAGTTTCCAGCAGCCGCTTTTGAAGATTCTTATAATAGGTGCGCATGCGGTTAATATGCCGTTCGTAGTATCCACCGGCGATAAACTCCGCCAACGTAAGCTGCTCAAAGGTAGACACGGTGCAGGCATAAAATCCCAGCTTCTCGTGAAACCGTACCGCCAGATGTGGCGGCAATACCATATAACTGATACGGATCGTAGCGGTAAGGCTCTTGGAAAATGTGTTCATATAAATGACCTTTTCCTGTACATCGATACTCTGCAGCATGGGAATGGATTTCCCCACCATACGGAACTCCGAATCAAAATCATCTTCTATGATATACCGCCGCTCAGACTCCGCAGCCCAGCTTAATAGTTCATAACGTCTCCCGATAGGCGTAACGATCCCTGTAGGAAAATGATGTGCCGGCGCAATGTGAAGCACATCCGTATCCGATGCCCGCAGCCGCTCCATATGGATCCCCTTCCGATCCATGGGAATCGCGCGGCATGCCACATGATTGCTTCCATAAATGCGGTAAAGTTTTTTATATCCCGGATCTTCTACCGCATATACCTTATCATATCCCAGAAGCTGTATCAAAAGACTGTAAAGATACTCTGTCCCGGCTCCGATAATGATACGGGACGGATCCACTTTCATTCCGCGAAAATCCGACAGATGCCGGCAGATAGCCATACGAAGCGCATAAACGCCGTTAGCAGGGGAAGGCGTCATCAACGCGTACTTATCACGCGCCATGATTTCCCTGTTTAATTTTGCCCAGACAGAAAACGGAAAACTATCCGGATGATTCCTGCTGCTGGAAAAATCCATAACGGGAACCGTATCCGCCTCTTCTTCCAATACCGCCCTTTCCCCGCCGCCGGATAAGATCCTATCCGGCATCTTCTCCACAAAAAATCCTTTTTGCGGCACAGAATAAATATATCCCTCCGCCATTAACTGCGCATAAGCATTTTCCACGGTGATAACACTGACCCCCAGATTTTCCGCAAAACTTCTTTTGGAAGGCAGTCTCTCCCCCTCCTTGAAACATCCCCTGATAATATCCTTTTTTATACATTCATATAAATAATGATACAGCGTATCCGATCCAATCTCCGCAAATGAATATGTAAGCATTCTGTCTTATCCCTTCTTTCGGCGTTATCCAAAGTATTTATCATTAAACTTAACTTGTCTGATTTATTTTGTCCTACTTATTCCATCTTACCCATTTATCAACTGACCTTATTATATATAATTAAATTGAGTATATCCATAGGTTCAGTATGGTTTTATAATATAGCACGATAAGCATAAAAGCAACCATAAACATTATAAAAAATTGTCCGTTGCCCATAATCTTAACAATAATTTTAACAAAAATCTTAACATAAGAAAGGATGAAAAAAATGTATCAGAGAATTTTAACAGTGCAGGATATCTCCTGTGTCGGACAATGCTCCTTGACCGTTGCGCTTCCCATTTTATCCGCCTGCGGTCTGGAAACGGCCATTCTTCCCTCCGCGGTACTGTCAACGCATACCATGTTTCAGGATTTTACCTTTCGGGATTTGACAGAAGATATGCCGGAAATATTAAAACATTGGGAAAAAGAGAAATTTACATTTGATGCAATCTATACAGGGTATCTTGGAAGCAGCCGCCAGATTGAGTATGTCAAAAATATCTTTCACTCCGTTGCCTCTAAGGACTGTAGCCTGATTGTCGATCCCGCCATGGCGGATAATGGCAAGCTCTATCCGGGATTTAATGAAGCGTTTGCCGCAGAGATGGCAGGTCTCTGCAAAGAAGCTGATTATATTCTGCCCAATCTGACAGAAAGCTGCTTTATGACAAATACGGAATATAGGGAAACTTATGATGAATCGTACATTGACCATGTACTGGACCAGCTTAGAAAACTAACGGATGCCACCATCATCCTGACCGGCGTTTCTTATTCTGTCGACACCACCGGCGTCGTCGTTGCTACGAAAAACACGAAAGAATACTACAAACACCGCAAATCACCACACAGCAGCCATGGTACGGGCGATGTCTATTCCTCCGCATTTACAGGCGCTTTTATGAATGGACATACACCGTATGAATCGGCTAAGATTGCCGCCGACTATACGTTGGCATGTATAGAATATACGGCAAAAGACCCAGATCATTGGTATGGAGTCAAATTTGAGCCGCTGTTAGGCGACCTGCTGCGCTCACTATAAAGGATTGTTAAATCTAATCCTCTCCCACCAGATGTACAGTTTTATACCCATGCTCTGTTGCCGGCAGGAACTTTTCCACAACATCGCTTGTTCTTATCTTCAGACTGGAGGTGCATACGCAGGGGTGGCATCCGAGATATTCCCCTTCCAGCACATCCTCATCAATAAGAAGCTGGACTGCATGATCCTTGTCATTCATAAGCCCCATGATACTGACCGCCCCCGGTTCAATGTCAAGATATTTCAACATATCCTCCGGATCAGCAAAGGACAGCCTTGGGGAATTGATCTGGCTCGAAAGCTCTTTGGTCTTAAACTTTTTATCTCCCGGCATCATGAGCAGATAAAAGCTTGTTTTTTTCCTATTGCAAAGAAAAAGATTCTTGCAGATCAGCACGTCAAGAACCGCGTCGATTTCATTACAGGCTTCCATATTATCTGCCGGTCCATGATCCGTCCTTTTGTATTCTATTCCAAGACTGTCAAGAAAATCATATGTCCTGACTTCCCTTGGAAGCCGGTCTTTTATATTGTCAGGTCTTCCGTCATAAAGTTCCATTATCTCACCGCTTCCCGTATCGCCGCCAGAAATTCATCATAGGAATCAAATGCCGGCAGCTGCGGATAATCCGCTTTGATCTGCTCGGTGCTGCGGAATAAAAATCCCGCCTTGCTTGCAAGTATCATGCCGAGATCATTATGACTGTCGCCTGCGGCAACGGTATCATATCCGATCGACTGTAATGCCTTGACAGTTGTCAGCTTGGACTTCTCACAACGCATCTTATAGCCTGTAATCTCACCGTTTTCCGCAACCTCCAAAGAATTGCAGAAGATGGTAGGATAACCCAGCTTTTTCATCAACGGTCCCGCAAATTGGGAAAAGGTATCACTTAATATGATCACCTGTGTCATGGAGCGCAGCTCATCCAGAAATTCCTTCGCGCCGGGCAGCGGATCAATCTTTGCAATTGTATTTTGAATCTCCTTTAATCCCAGCCCATGTTCTTTCAAAATACCGATCCGGAAATTCATCAATTTATCATAATCCGGCTCGTCCCTCGTCGTCCGTTCCAATTCCGGTATCCCACATTCCTTTGCAAAAGCGATCCAGATTTCCGGCACCAATACTCCTTCAAGATCTAAACATACGATATACATCCTTTTCCGCTTCCTTTCTGATTTGCTAATCTTCATTTACTTTCAGCAGCCGTTCACCGCCATCAAAACGTATGTTTTCTTCCTTTGCCCCCAGTATGGCATGCTGGCCTGCATGAATATTAATAACATAGGTAGCATTTTTTCCTTTTATAATTGTCGTCTTATCCATTGATCCGATACCGGTCACTTCACTTCCTTCACTGGTCAGCTCCAGCCGACAATCCTCCGTCAGAATATACAATTCCCCACCGGCATTTCCAATCAGCCGGACTTTCTGACCATTGATCTTTACAATCACCTTACTTGTAGAAATATGTATTACTCCTCCGGTTTTCTCGATACTTCCGATACCACAGAGATTATTTCCGGAACCCAGGATATCCAATCTGGAAGATGCGATCCGAATATTTTGGTCGCCGCTCATACAGCCGATTCCGATTCCCGTTGCAACATTGGTTTCAACCTCTAACCGACAGTTTCCGATATCTATCGGCATTGCGCCCTCCACACAGCCGATTCCAATGATATTTTCACACGCGCCGCCAATCGTTATACTGCCCCCGGCAATCTTTACGCCACCGCCCGAACGGTAGATCCCTCCGCCGATTCCGATACATTGGGCGCCCTCGATCCATATCTTCAATGCGCCGCTGGAAGCAAATACGATCGAACCGACTCCTGCATTCAGACCGTTGCCGATTCCGTAACAGGTGACGCCTTTTGCGCGAACCGAAAGATTTCCGCTGCCTTCTATATGAAGGCTGCTGCCTTCCGGTACACGGATTCCTACTTCGTTAAGTTCATTGTCCCCTTCCAGAACGATCGTAAGATGAGCATTTTCTCCGATTTCAATACAAGGCTGTCCAAGCAGGCTCTCCAGCCGCACATTTCTAAGTGTCAGGCGGCATGTGCTTCCATCCTTGATTTTAATGGTCATCCCCGCGACATATTCCGTATTGCCCACCAAAGTCAGCTCCCCTTGTGAAAGCAGGATACCGGTATATTGTTCCAGCGCAAGACGCACCAGAGGAAGCTCCTTTTCCGAAGTCACCATAAAGATCTTCCGCTCTGCCTTCCCCGATGTATCAAGATTTACGCTGACGATCTCATTTTTGATCTCCGCATTGATTTCCTGAAGGATCTCCAGAGAAGGTTTTGCCGTATAATATCCCTGGATCAGATCAACACCCATATGGATCACCGCACGCAGCTCGCCCGCCGTTTCCACACCTTCCGCCAGTATATGAAATCCGTTGTCATGGCCGAATTCTATAATGCTCTTAACAAAATGCTGTTTCTTCGGATCCTCCTGAATATTAGTGATCAGGAGCCGGTCAATTTTCACGCAGTTGGGCAGATACCTCAACAGACTGGAGGTATTGGAATATCCCGTACCATAGTCATCGATGGCAATACCAAAGCCGTCGTCCGCACTCCTTTGAAGCATCACTTCCAGTCCCGTATCGTCCAATTCCGTCTGTTCCGTAATTTCCACAACTACCTGTTTAAACAGACCCGCATATTTACGGCGCAGCTGTTGATGATCCGCTTCATCTAACTGATAACCCGGAATACTATTAATAAATACTTTTTTATCTTCAAATAAATCGATCTTCTCGCTGACCTCTTTAAATACATTAAAGAAGGTCGCTCGTTCTATGTCATACAGCCGGTGTCCCTTCGTCGCATATTTCAAGACAATAAACGGAGCAACCGGTTCTCCCAGTTCTGCCCGCATCAACGCTTCATATGCATAGATATTTCCCGTCTTAGCGTCAACGATCGGTTGAAAAGCATACTGAAAACGGTTTTCGTCGAGAATAGTATTTACCATCTTTTCCTCTGCAGGATTGTAATATTCTTCCGCTCCACTCTCAGCTGCCTGATAACCACGGCGGTTATTTTTATCAATTCTTTTATTGGAAAATGCACTATCCAAAACAGCCTGCATATTCATGTCCGGCTCCAGCGCTACCGCGGTATAGCTGTAATTGACATCCAGACTGTATTCCTTTTCCGATACCCGGTTAAAATTTTCGATTCTTCCTACAATGGCATGGATCAGACTTTCAAAAATCTGCTCTTCCTCGCCTGCNNCCTGCCACATGCATGGCAACAACAAACTCGTCGCTTCCCAGATGCGCACAGATCTCATGTTCAGAAAGACAATCATCTATGATCTTCGCCAATGTCTGGATCGCAACGTCTCCTTCGGAATGACCGTAGATATCATTGATATTTCCCAGTCTGTCAATATCGACACAGACCAGCATGATCTTTTCTTTGGAATCTATGTACTGCTCTTTCCATTGTTCCAGCTGCTCCATAAAACCCTGCTGATTGTACATTCCGGTGATCAGATCCCGTTTGAGAAGGTGGCTCGTATCCCAATTCGCCTGGGCTTTCGGAAGTCTGGAGATCTCCATCCGCAGACGATTCCAGCTTTCTCCCATGAACCGGCATGTCTCTGATTTTTCCTCTGCCTCCTGAAATCCTAAAGCCTTATAACAATTATAAGCCGATTCATTATTTTCAAATACGTTAAGCGAAACTTTTACAACCCGCAAGATCTCAAATGCATAACGAAGCGCAAGGTTCAACATTTCTTTTCCATAGCCAATGCCACGCTTTTTGGGATCAACAATAACAAAACACAGAAATGGATCTTCTTCGACTGACCGCAGAACAAAATGACCGACGACACCCGTCTCATCCAACGCCGTCATCTCATAAAAATCACCCTGTTTCTCACATTCCATATAAAAATGATTCATGTCTTTTGCAGAAATAGGAAATTGATCATACCGATCCCCGCTCCAAAAGCGAAGCATTCTTTCATCCCCGATCCAGCTTACGATCGTTTCCGCATCCTGTTTTTTGTAAGGCCTTAATCTCAGCATACTTTACTTTTCCCCATACCCCTTATTCTGTCCCATATCCCCACGCCGCCTTCTCACATTAGTTCTTGGGGATAATTAATATGTCCCTGAAGCCAGACCGTCCCTTTGAAACGTCGTCCGACAGCCGGCTCTCCCATAATATCCTGCTGGTTGATACAGACATCAAACATCATATCATTCACATCCAGTCCGATGATATAAACCTGTTCTCCGGTCATTGTGTTAATAACTGTCTCACAGCTGATGATCTCACCAAGAATGGAATACAGATCACATTCCACTCCATAGGGCATAAAATAAGTATCCACCAGAGAAAACACATCTTCGTTTTGAATCTTTTTCTGAATGATGGAATATGTGTCCATATCCTCCATGGTCAGACTTTCTATCGCTTCCTGGTCGCCGTTTCTCGCCGCTGCGATCATCTGGTTTTTATTATAATTATAATTTTGTATTCTCTGTATATCCTCTTTATTTTTCCTGATCGGCAGAAGGATCCTTCCATTGTCCGAAAGAGCGCTTAATGTCAGCGTCGTCCCGTGTACCGGCAGTCTGTCCGCATGCTCAAGTTTTAAATAAGAAATAATATTCTGCAAATAGAAAATCACAGAAATTCCGATCTTAAAATCATCAATGATCCCGGCAAAGGATAATTTTTCTATATGCTGCTCCACCGACAGATCTTCCGTACTGCTGATCTTATCCCCGCGCAAAAAAGGAAAACAGTAATCATAGGAGAATACGTTATTCTCATCATATTCTCCTCGTACGCACAGACCGATCCTTTCTCCAAACTCCGCATGATATTCCGCATACAAACAGTCGCTGTCTATGTCTGCATTCAACGATGTATAAGATTTTCTTGATGCCGTTCGGACAGCTTTTTTCACCAGCTTTTGCAATTCCTTTTTGCTGGTAATATTGCTGAACCCTATCGCCCGTAAATATCTATGCAACCCTTACTATCCTCCGTGTCAGAGCAATTTTATTAAAATGGCACATGACATCTGCATTCAAAGCAAATACCGTTTTTCGCGCTATCCGATTTGCGTTTTACCGCCCATATAAGGTCTGAGCTTTTCAGGAATCCTTACTGTACCGTCCGCATTTAAATTATTTTCCAAAAAGGCAATCAACATTCTGGGGGGCGCTACAACCGTATTGTTAAGCGTATGCGCAAGATACTTTCCATTTGGTCCGTCAACGCGGATCTTCAGCCTTCTTGCCTGCGCGTCTCCAAGATTGGAGCAGCTGCCCACTTCAAAATACTTCTGCTGCCTTGGTGACCATGCTTCCACGTCAACAGATTTTACTTTCAGATCCGCAAGATCACCGGAGCAGCACTCCAGCGTCCGCACGGGAATATCCAGTGAACGGAACAGGTCAACCGTGTTCTGCCATAATTTGTCAAACCACATCGGACTTTCCTCTGGTCTGCAAACCACGATCATCTCCTGCTTTTCAAACTGGTGAATGCGGTAAACTCCTCTCTCCTCGATACCGTGTGCGCCGACTTCTTTTCTGAAACACGGCGAATAGCTCGTCAGGCAGTAGGGCAGCTTATTCTCAGGCAGGATGCTGTCGATAAAACGTCCTATCATCGAATGCTCCGAGGTTCCGATAAGATACAGATCCTCGCCTTCGATCTTATACATCATATTTTCCATTTCGGCAAAGGACATGACCCCTGTTACGACCTCGCTTCGGATCATAAACGGAGGAATAAAATAGGTAAATCCCCGGTCAATCATAAAATCTCTCGCATATGAAAGAATTGCCGAGTGCAGTCTTGCGATATCGCCCATAAGATAATAGAATCCGTTTCCGCTGGTCTTTCTTGCAGCGTCAAGGTCGATACCGCTGAGATTTTCCATTATATCAACATGATAAGGCACCTCGAAATCCGGCACCCTAGGCTCGCCGAAACGCTCACGCTCAACATTTTCACTGTCGTCCTTTCCGATCGGAACACTGTCGTCAATGATATTCGGGATAACGAGCATTCTCTTGCGGACCTCGCCCTCCAGAACGGTTTCGCGCTCCTCCAGAGCGGCCAGCTCATCTGCCGCGGCTTTAACCTGTTCCTTGACCTTTGCCGCCTCGTCCTTCTGACCCTTGGCCATAAGTCCGCCTATCTGCTTGCTCAAAACGTTACGCTGATTTCTAAGCTCATCGCAGCGCGTTTTTGCGGCGCGGTATTCTGCGTCGAGGGCGATAACTTCATCAACGAGCGGCAGCTTTTCGTCCTGATACTTTTTCCTGATATTCTCCTTGACCTTATCGGGGTTGTTTCTTAAAAATTTGATGTCGATCATATTTATACTACCTTTCAAATAATATTCAGAGTCTATTTGTCGGCTGTACGGACTGCGAGAGCCTTTGCAAAGCTTTTCAGCTCATCAAGGCTTTCAAACTCTATGTCCAGTTTCATCCTGCCGCCTTTTTCCTTTTTGACCTTAACCGTGTGTGAAAGATGTCTTGTCATAGCTATCTCAAGCTCGGTCAGAAACGGGTCGGGCTTTTTAATCCCCGAAACGACACGGACTTCAGTTTTTTCTTTTGACCCGGCGCTGACAAGCTTTTCAAGCTGTCTTACCGAAAGCTTTTCTTCTGCGGCCTTTTTTGCATATAAGACCGCCATACTATGATCTTCAACTCCAGCCAGGACCTTTGCGTGTCCCGATGAGATCTGTCCGTCAGAAAGCATTTGCCGGATCTCTTCGGGCAGGTTCAGAAGTCTCAGTGCGTTAGCGATAACAGGCCGTGATTTTCCGACCTTTTCGGCGATCTGCTCCTGCGTCATAAAAAACTCGTCGGCCAGACGCTTATATCCCAGTGCTTCTTCGATAGGATTCAGGCTTTCTCTCTGCAAGTTTTCGATCAGTGAGATCTGTGCTGCTTCAAGATCGGTCATTTCCCGAACAATTACCGGGACCTCTCTCAAACCGGCCTTCATAGCCGCCCGCCATCTTCTCTCACCTGCAACTATCCTGTAACCGCCGCCAAAGGGTCTGACAAGTATCGGCTGCAAAATTCCGTGCTGCGAAACAGAGTCTGCCAGCTCACTTATGGCCGCCTCGTCGAAAACTGTTCTCGGCTGCTTGCGGTCAGGCTCGATATCCGACGTTCTCAGAACTTTAGTGCCTCCGCTGTCGTCCTCTGCTCGGTTTTCCATTGGCTCAAGGCTCTCCTTGCCGCCGTTCCAATCCAGCAGAGCATCGAGGCCTTTTCCCATTTTCTTTTTTCCCATCTGTTTCTCCTTATACACAAAATACCGCTAATTTTCAACCTTTTTTGAACGTTTTATGATCTCCTTCGCAAGATCCTCATAAGCCTTTGCTCCCTTGGATTTTTTATCGTAATAAGAGATCGGCATACCGAAGCTCGGCGCCTCGGAAAGCGCAACGCTCCGCGGGATGACCGTATCGAACACCTGATTTTTGAAATATTTTCCGACCTCTTCAACAACCTGCTCGGTAAGCTTATATCTTCCGACATACATTGTATAAAGTATGCCCTCTATCTTCAAAGCGGGATTTGTCGTTTTGCGTATTCTGCTTATCGTATCGACAAGCTCCGTCAGACCCTCGAGTGAAAGAAACTCGCACTGTATCGGTATCAGCGCAGAATTTGCCGCCGACAGGGCATTGACGGTGATAATATCCAGAGAAGGCGCGCAGTCTATCAAAATGTAATCAAACTCATCTACCAGATGCTCTATCTGCCGTTTCAAAAAAAGGGCACGTTTTTCCTCGCCGATAAGCTCAACAGCCGCTCCTGCCAGGTTTTTTGTCGCGGGAATAACGCTGATGCCTCTAAATGGGGTCGAAACGATCGCTTCATAGGCTTTACACTCATCTACAAGCATCTCGTATGAGGTATAGCGGATACTTTTTTTGGATATGCCAAGGCTTGTGGTCGTGTTTCCCTGAGGGTCCAAGTCGATTATCAGCACTTTTTTTCCGCGCAGTCCCAGTGCAGCCGCCAGATTAACGACTGTAGTGGTTTTTCCGACGCCGCCCTTTTGATTCGACACAGCTATAACTCTGCCCATTTGACCCCCTCTTTTTTTGCAAAACGATATAAAAATACTATTTTATTATACAATACAAAAGCAAAATAGTCAAGCAAAATTTATCAGCCGGCGTATAACGGCAACAAAATAACCGCCATGCCCGCGGCACGACGGCTATTCTCAAAGGCAGCTTTGCCTTATATATCTATTTTCGAGTAAAGACCGCTGCCGAGATCGAGAGTATCCTCCGGCTTGGGCTTTTTGTAGTCTTTCTCAAAAGAGGTAGTTATATCAAAGCTCTTTTCGGGTCTGCTTCTTCTTCCGCCTTTGCGGCCGGAACCGCGTCTGTCATCATTCTTGCGCTCACGCCTTTCGGTAGAACTGATCAGAACCTTTCTGTACGGCTCAACACCGACGCTCTTCGAGGTCACACCCTCGATCTCCGAAGCTGTGGCATGAACTATTCTTCTTTCATAGGGATTCATAGGCTCGAGAGCAGACGTTCTGCCGTTTTTCTTAACGTTGGCGGCGATCTTTCTCGTCAGCTCTTCAAGCTGCTGTTTTCTTCTGTCGCGGAAACCGTTGCTGTCGAGTGACACCCTGAAATAATCTCTGTCGATCTTATTGCAGGCAAGAGATGCCAGATACTGAAGAGCATCCAGCAGCTCGCCCTTTTTACCGATTATCTCATCAAAGCCGTCAGCTGTTACCTCAAATTTTGCGCCGTCATCGGAATTCTCTGCCGAGATCCTGATATTTTCGAGATTCATCTTTTTCAAAATGCTTTCGATATACTTATAAGCGAGATCTGTCTTGGTTTCCTCATATACGGCTTCAACTCTTGCTTCACCCTTGGTTTTTCCGAAAAGTCCTTTTTTCGGCTCTTCAATAATACTGAAGGTGATCTTCTCCATTGCAACGCCAAGCTCAGCCGCAGCTGCTTCCTTGGCTTCTTCGACTGTTTTTGCGGTAAATTCTTTGGTAATCTTCATTTCTTGCAACTCCCTTTCTGTTTTTTCGGCATATTATCAAAAGCGTCAATCATCGCTGCTTTCGTCGTATTCGTCGCCATATTTTTCAGCCATTCGTTTTCTGGCTTCATTCAGCTTCTTTCTCTGGAGCTCTTTAAGCTCTGCTTTTGAAAGCTTTTCCGGCTCGCTGTCCTCATCGTCATCTTCATTGAGATTCATTCTCTCAACATACTTGTTTGTAACTCCGGTTTCATTTTGGATCTCAAGCATTTTCTGTATCATAGTCTTGCGCTTCTTTTTGCTTTTTGCCATTTCCTTAGCTACGATCTCATCCATTCTCGCCGGCGTATAAATAAGATTAAGAATTACTGTCTGGAGAAGTGCAAACACCGATGAATAGATCCAGTAGATACCAAGGCCGGCAGGGAAGCCGAATGCAATAAACAGTGAGAACACCGGCATGATATAGAAGGTCGCCTTCATTCCCGTTCCCATCTGAACCGTAGCCTTGTTCTTCTTTTGGAAATACTGTGAAACAAAAGTGCAGGCAAGCTGAGCAACAAATGAGAGAATAGGGATCAGGATCGTTACATTTTTTGTGCTTGGATAAACTCCCAGATTAAAGCCCAGAACGGTATAATTGAAATTTTCTACTTCGGAAACGAGCTTTTCGTCGATAGCAGCGAAAGGTGCTGTATAACCGTCCTTTATAACGTTTATGATAACCAGCTCCGGTCTTGCCTGAAGCTTTTTTGAAACCTTGGTTTCATCTATCATATACTCATAAAGCGAACGCTGATCGTCCGTTCCTCTGTAAGAGCAAAGCGCAGAAACGGTCGTTTTAAGCTGTTCCTTCTTAGAGATCTCATCGTCACCGACTTCTACAGCTTTTATTTTGGACGTTGCTTTAAAGTTATATTCCTTGCCTTCAGCGTCTTTGACTGAATTTTCAGAAAGAGCCTCGACTAAAGTATTAGTTTCCTCATCGGAAAACTCGCCGTTTCCGTCAGCATCATATGCTGCTATAAGCTTTTCAAAATCAATGTCGTTATCTCTTATGTCATAGCTCACCGTATACATATTCGACATAAGTGCCGAAGCTTCGGTGATCTTATCATTGTTGATATCATTCAGAACATAATAAAGAGGCTGATAAACAACGTAAATAAGTGAGAACAGCACCAGCATCGAAACGATCATCGGCAAACAGCCTCCGGTCGGACTGATGCCTTCCTTGGCGTAAAACTCCGTCATCTTTTGCTGATACTTCTGATTGTCGTTGCCGTATTTTTTCTTTATTTTCTCCATCTCGGGCTGATACTTCTGCATTTTTGCAGTGCTTTTCTGCTGCTTTATCTGAAGCGGCAGAAGCACGACCTTGATGATGAACGTAAATGCGAGCAGAGCTATACCGTAATCCTTGATTACATTATAGCAAAGCTCCATCAACAGTCCGAGTGGTATTGCGATCAATTTAAACATTTATTTATTCTCCTCATATTGTTGGCAGTTCACGAAGCTGCTGTAGCTTCACCGCTTCCTTTTTGCACTCTGCCGTTTTCCGAAAAGCCTGTAGTTTTCGGGAACCGGATCAACTCCTCCGTGCGACCACGGATTACATCTCACAATTCTTTTGACCGTTAAAATCGTTCCCTTAATAAATCCGTGCTTCTCATATGCCTGATAAGCATAATTAGAGCAGGTCGGCCAATATTTGCAGTGCGGTTTTGACAAAGGGCTGATAAATCTCTGATAAAATCTTATCAGAAGCTGACAGATCTTTTTCATGTCTTACTCTTGCTGCGGCTGCAATTCTTATTGCATTTTGCAAAACTTTCAGCGTTTTTGTTTATCTCGGCTATAGCTTTATTTTTAAAAAAACGTATAATATCTTCGCATTTTTTTCCTTCAATGCTATCTCTGGCGACAAAAACCAGATCACATCCGATCGGAAAATCCTGCTCGGTCAGCCTGTAAGCCGCCCTTATAATTCTTTTCGCACGGTTTCTTTCAACCGCTCCGCCGACCTTTTTACCCGCAGTTATGCCCATTCTGTTGTAAGGAAGTTTGTTGAACCTATAATAACATGTCATAAATCTGCATGAAACAAATCTGCTTTTATAACAGCCGGAAAAAACCTTGTTTTCCTTGATAATTTCAGTAAAAAGCATAATATCCGCGCCTTTTTAAACCTTACAGTTCCCGATAACAAAAAGACCACCGATACCAACAATATTCGTGTGGTATAGGGTGGTCAGCGTTTTAGTAGGTCAGACTTGCTCTACCCTTTGCTCTTCTGCGTGAAAGAACCTTACGGCCGTTTCTTGTTGCCATTCTCTGTCTGAAGCCGTGAACTCTCTTTCTCTGCAGCTTCTTGGGATGATATGTTGGTCTCATTTTTATCCTCCTTTCGGAACAGTGCTTTATATACACTAACATATATTTTAAAAATCAGGTGCGGTTTTCCGCACAATCACCGACATAAATTGATTATAACCCATTCAGTAAGGTTTTGTCAAGCGCTTTTGCAAAAGTTTTTACTATAGATTTTGCACAAATATGTCCGCAAAAACCCAAGCTTTTCTGCCAATAACAAGTTTTTGCCGTTAAATCCGACCCCTATATACAACATCTTGTGTTTAAAAAATATTTTTTCAGCTGGCGTGCAGGAATAATTAATAATCTGTTATTTGCTGTATTTTTACTTGTAATTTTAAATTTAATGTGTTATAATTATACTAAGTGTAATAGCGGAATTTATAAGTATTATATGTTTTTGTTTTGCTGTCAGCGCATTTTACGTCTTAAACTTCGGAAAGGAAAATCTCTATGAACTCGTTTTCAATGGTCGTTGAAAAAATCAAAGAATACTGTCTTAATCATCCCGGCATCAGCAGTATGGGCTATGATATATGGATTAAAAATCTTGAAGCTTACAAGCTTGAGGACGGAACGGCTGTGCTTTATGCCGACTCCTCCTTTGCTGCCGAAACAGCCCAGTCTCAGTATGGCGACATATTAAAATGCGGATTTGAAGAAATCCTCGGCTTTCCGGTCGATGTTAAGATCACCGTAAAACCCAATGCGGGAAGCGTTTCCGACAATACGAAGCAGATCGAAGAAAGGATAGTCAACGAGAGCGGTAAAAAAGAGCTTACCTTTGACAACTTTGTTAAAGGTAAATCAAACGAACTTGCATATGCATTTTGCACAGCCGTTTCTGATATTGACAAAACCGAAAACAAAGATGTGTTCAATCCGCTGTTTATATACGGCAATTCCGGACTCGGAAAAACCCATCTTATCAAAGCGATAGAAAACAAGGTTCACAAAAATCACCCGGAGATCAATATCATCTACATAACAGGCGAACAGTTTACAAATGAATATATCAAGGCTGTCACCGATAAGGAAACAGCATCATTCCATGACAAATTCAGAAATGCCGACTTTCTTCTGATAGACGATATTCAGTTTATCGCCGGAAAGGATTCGACTCAGGAAGAATTTTTCCACACCTTCAACGAGCTTTACAACAGAGGAAAACAGATCGTCCTGACATCAGATATCCCGCCTTCAAAGATGACAAAGCTTGATGAAAGACTGCAAACAAGATTTGTAACCGGAACTCAGGTCGATATCCAGTCACCTGACTTTGAAACAAGAATAGCTATAATCAACAAGAAGGCACAAGAGCTTGGACTTAATCTTCCGGAAGCGGTAACAAGGATCATCGCCGAGAAGATCAAAACTAATATAAGACAGCTTGAAGGAGCAGTAAAAAAAATCAAGGCTCTGACAGTATATACAAACGAAACTCCGTCGATCTCCATGGCTCAGAAAATAATCAAAGAGATCCAGATAGATAACCATCCCGCAGAAATAACTGTCGATAGGATAATCAGCGAGATAGCCGCAGCCTTCGGAGTATCCGCAGAAGATATACGTTCAAAAAACAGAAGCGCTCCCATATCGCTGGCAAGAAAGGTAACAATATATATATTCAGAGAGGTCAAGGGTATGACATACCTTGAGATCGGCAACGAGCTTAACCGCGATCACTCGACCATGACCACAAGCTATAAAGACGTTGTATCAATGATGAAAAAGAACAACGATCTGAAAACAACCATAGGAGATATCATCAAAAATCTGAAAAACCGATAATGAAATTTTACCCATATCATATTTTGATCGGTTTGTCAATATAAAATTTTTGCTTGATTTTCAACATTTTCAACAGAGTTTTCAACAAAACGTTTTTTGACAAAATGCGTTTTAACGTACTTTTTGAATTTTACAAACAGAAAAAATTAATTGAAAACATAAGAAAATTTTAGCTGTCAACACTTTTCGGTTGAAATAATTTTCAAGATACTTTGATTTCAACAAAACAAACACAGTTTTTCAAATTGTTCAAATATGTATTAACGGATTTAAACACAGAAATACACGTCACTTTTCAAAATGTTAGAATTGTTGAACCAAATCTTCAATTTTGTGTGCCTGTTTTTCTGCGATTATTCGTGAGTATTTATAGATTTTCTACATTTGAACAAATACTACTATTACTACTTTTAAAATAAATTAGATTGATTGATAGTGATCACAAAAAATAAAAAACGAAACGGAGAGATAATCTATGATATTCGTGTGTGAAAAAAACGAGCTGTACGAAGCGATAGTAAACGTATCGAGAGCTGTTTCCGACAGATCGGCTATAGCCTGCCTTGAAGGAATTAAGCTTTCTTTGGACGGCAATATCCTGCGTCTTACCGGATACGATCTTGAAATAGGAATAGAAACCGAAATAAGCGTTCGTTCAGCTGACAAGGGAAGCGTCGTTATCGTAAATGCCAAGCTATTTGCCGATATCATCAAGAGAATGGACAGCAGCGATATAACAATAGAAGTATTTGATAATATGCAGGTGCAGATAGTCGGCGGAGATACACAATATCATATTGCGGCGATCTCTGCGGAGGAATATCCTGAGCTGCCCTCAACAGAAAACTGCGAGAGTTTTACTATCCTCCAGTCTGTTTTGAAAAGTATGATAAATCAAACTGTCTTTGCGGTCGCTCAGACAGATACCAAGCCTATTTTGAAAGGCGAGCTTTTTGATATTGCCGACGGCGTATTCAATATGGTAGCGCTTGACGGATACAGGCTTGCCGTCAGAACAGAGCCTATCAAAACCGATAAGAATTTGAAATTCGTTGTTCCCGCAAAATCACTCGGCGAGGTCGCAAAGCTTCTTAAAGATGACGATGAGCCGGTTTGTGAGGTAAAAACTGCAAAGAAGCACGTTGTTTTTGAATTTTCCGGCTATACTGTATATACAAGAGTTCTCGAGGGTGAGTTTCATCCTTATAAAACCGCGATCCCTAAGGAATCGGCAACAGTTGTTACAGTTGAAACAAAAAAGCTTATTGATTCGCTCGAAAGAGCTATGCTCCTGATAAACGAAAGAACAAACAGTCCGGTGAAATTTCTTTTTGACAAGGGCGTTATGAGTATATCATGTTCAACCTCGATCGGCAATATAAACGATAAGCTTACTGCCGATATGGAGGGTCCTATGATAAAAATAGGCTTCAAATGCAAATATATGCTCGATCCGCTTAAAGCTTGCGGAGATGATAAGGTCAAACTGCTGCTAAGCGGCAGTCAGATGCCTCTTAAGATCGTTCCCACGGGAAGCGAAGAAAAATATACATATCTTGTTTTGCCGGTAAGGCTTTAAGCTTATGAAGAAAGCAGAAATTAAGATTACGACCGAATTTATAAAACTGGACTCATTGCTTAAATTTTCGGGTCTTGCCGAAACGGGATCCGACGCAAAGGAGTTTATAAAAGAAGGCAGGATCTGTGTCAATTCAGAAGTCTGTCTTATGCGCGGAAAAAAGATCCGCCCGGGAGATAAAATATATATTCCCGAAACGGATACGGAGCTGACAGTATTATAATGCATATTACACGCCTGAAAGTCGACGGATTTAAAAATTTGAAAAATGTCGATATATCGCCTCATAAAGATGTCAATATTCTGTATGGAAAAAATGCGCAGGGAAAAACAAACCTTATAGAAGCGATATGGCTTTGCAGCGGTGTGAGAAGCTTCCGCAATACTAAGGATAGGGACTTTATCAGTCTTGACGGCGACAGATTTTCGATAGAGCTTGATTTTGACGACGGTCAGAGAATACAAAATATCTCGGCTGCGGCTGTCAGACCGAATGTAAAAGATAAAAATGTCAGTTTGAACGGAGTTAAGCTTAAAGCTCTGTCAGGGCTTTTCGGAAAGCTTTTCTGCGTTGTTTTCACTCCGGAGGATCTTGAGCTTTCAAAAGGCTCGCCTGATAAGCGGCGTGAATTTTTAGATCTTTCGGTCGCACAGATCAAAGGTTCATATGCTTCTGTTTCGGCAAAATATGAAAATGCTCTTGTTCAGCGAAATGCACTTTTGAAAAATATAGCTTTCGGTTCGGCTTCAAAGGATACTCTTGATATTTTCGATGTTCAGCTTTCGCAGCTCGGATCGTATATCGCCATGCTGAGATATAACTATGTTAAAAAGCTGCTTTATTTTGCCGCACCGCTTTATGAAGAGATATCGTCGGGAAAAGAAAAGCTCGAGCTGATATATCAGTCAACGGTTTTTGATGATCTCGAAGGAAGAACGGATTTTGCAGGCGATATGGCAAATGAGTATCTTGCCGCGATGAAACGCAATCTTGACAGCGATCTGCACAGCGGATTTACACAGATAGGTGTTCACAGAGATGACCTGATTGCAAGAATAAACGGACTTTATGCAAGAGATTATGCATCACAGGGTCAGCACAGAAGTATCGCATTGATATTGAAGCTTGCACAGGCTTATATTCTGGCACAGGAAAACGAAAATTCTCCCGTCATACTGCTTGATGATATTTTGAGCGAGCTTGACAGATCCAGACAGAGCTTTGTGTTTTCAAAAATAAAGGATATGCAGATTTTCATAACCTGCTGTTCTTTGTCCGAAAAGGTAAGCAAAGCAGAAAAATCGCCCGATTTTTCAAAGGGAAGGATTTATCATATAGACAGCGGAAAAATAACGGAGGCTTGAATGTATCTTCATATCGGAAATGATTTCAGCGTCAGAGAAAGCGAAATAGTCGGTATTTTCGATATTGAAAATACCTCCGTTTCAAAATATACCAAAGAATATCTGGCAAATGCCGAAAAACAAAACAGAGTGGTTTATACTACTTTTGAGCTGCCGAAAAGCTTTATCGTCTGCTTCGATAAGGATTTCAACGAAACGGTCTATGTTTCACAGCTTGCCTGTTCAACGCTGAAAAAAAGAGCATACGGAATAAAATAAAAAGCTTTTGCAGATATAAAAACAGATCTTGTCCCATCAAGTATTTATCAATAGAAAATGTATTCAGGCGAATAAGGAGAGTAGAAGATTTTGGAAAACGAAAACAATGTAAACGAAATGGAAGAAAACATATCCGCGGTCGACAAAAGCAATAATTATGACGAAAACCAGATACAGGTTCTCGAAGGACTCGAGGCTGTAAGAATAAGACCGGGTATGTATATCGGTTCGACAGGTCCACGGGGTCTGCACCATCTCGTTTATGAGATTGTCGACAATTCCATTGACGAGGCGCTGGCAGGTTATTGCAGTGAGATAACAGTTGAGATCCTTGAAGGAGATATCATAAGAGTATCCGACAACGGACGCGGAATACCGACAGGTATTCACCCTACCGAAAAGATCTCGGCGGCAACGGTCGTTTATACAGTCCTGCACGCAGGAGGAAAATTCGGCGGCGGCGGATATAAGGTCGCGGGCGGTCTGCACGGTGTCGGAGCGTCTGTTGTAAATGCGCTTTCCGAATGGCTGGAGCTGACTGTCTACGACGGAAATAAAATACATTTTCAGCGGTTTGAACGCGGCAAGTACAGCGAAGAAATGAAAGTTATCGGTGAGACCGACAGAACCGGAACTACCGTTATGTTCAAGGCCGACCCTGAAATATTCCAGGAAACTACACACTATGACTATGAGATCCTGCTTAAAAGACTTCGTGAACAGGCATTTCTCAATGCCGGCATCAGGATAAGATTTTCCGACAAACGCGATGAAAACAGCGTTAAAGAAGAAATTTTGCATTATATCGGCGGAATAAAAGAGTTTGTTACTCACATTCATTCAACCAGAGGGTATGAAGCTCTTTCTCCCGACGTTATCTATTTCGGCGGACATAAGGACGATATGTATGCAGAAATAGCTCTTCAGTATAACGATTCATATAATGAAATAGTGCTTTCCTTTGCAAACAATATCCATACTCCGGACGGAGGAACTCACGAAACCGGATTCAGAAAGGGCCTGACAAAGGTTATTAACGAATACGGAAGGAAATTTGATATTCTCAAGGGGGGCAGTGCAAAGCTTGAGGATAAGGACGTTTGTGAGGGTCTGACGGCTATCGTTTCTGTCAAGCTGACAAACTGTGAGTTTGAGGGCCAGACAAAGGGACGTCTGGGAAATCCCGAGGTAAGACCGTTTGTGGACAAGCTTGTTTGCGAAAAGCTTATGGATTATCTCGAAGAGAACCCGAATGCCGCCAAGATCATTTTCGATAAGGCTCTTCAGGCACAAAAAGCAAGAGAAGCCGCCAAAAAGGCAAGAGAAGAGGCAAGAAGAAAATCTCCTTTGAGCAGCGGTTCTCTGCCCGGCAAGCTCTCTGACTGTTCCGAAAAGGGAACGGAAAGAACGGAGATCTATATTGTCGAGGGAGATTCTGCGGGAGGCTCCGCAAAAGGTGGCCGTGACAGACGTTTTCAGGCGATCTTGCCGCTTTGGGGCAAAATGCTCAATGTTGAAAAGTCGAGAATAGATAAAGTATATAACAATGAAAAGCTTGCTCCCGTTGTTATGGCACTGGGTGCCGGCATCGGAGAGGATTTTGATATAACCAAGCTGCGCTACGGTAAAGTTATTATTATGGCGGATGCCGATGTTGACGGTTCTCATATCAGAACTCTGTTGCTGACGTTTTTCTTCAGATATATGAGACCTCTTATAGAGGAGGGTCATGTTTTCATTGCACAGCCGCCTCTTTTTGAGTGCAAGAGAGGTAAAGAGAAGCGGTATGCATATTCCGATGAGGAGAGAAACAAATATATAGCCGAGCTTAACGGCGGTAACCCGGATGTAAAGGTTGACGTTCAGCGGTATAAGGGTCTTGGTGAAATGGATTCGGATCAGCTTTGGGATACAACAATGAATCCGGAAACAAGGATCATGCTCAAGGTAACATTGGAGGATGCCGTTAAGGCAGATGAGATCTTCACGATACTTATGGGCGACAAGGTCCAGCCAAGACGGGATTTTATAGAGAAAAACGCAAAATACGCCGAGAATCTGGATATATAAACATATTAGGAGAATAAAGCATTGAGTATTGAAAACGGAGATAAGAGCCTGATCCCCGATTGGGACGCTGAGCTTGAAAAGCTGACGGGTCAAAGCGTAGACGAGAGCTTTGCCCGGCATGACGAGGAGAACTACGAGCAGCCAGCCGAAGTCTTGACCGCATCAGGCTCGGACGAAGCAAGCGGCGGTGAAAAAACTCCCCTTATAACAGTGAACTACGGTATTTCGATCGAGGAGGAGGAAAGAGCGTTTAAGCTCTTTCAGAAGCTCTTTGTCACAAAAAAGAATATAGTTAAAACAGTTCTTTTCGGACTTGCCGCAGCGGCATTTGCCGTACAGATCATAATGGGTAAAGGCGACAGTATTTCATGGGGACTGATGACCGTATGCCTGGCATTTATCGCAGTTGTCTGGATAACACCTGTAAGAGTAAGAAAGTTTTTGATGCAGGCGCTCGAAGCATTGAAAGACGACAGATATGTTCTGCGTGTTTTTGACAGCGGCTTTGAGATAGAAACCATTATCCCTCAGGAGGATATAGAGATCGCTTCTGAGATAGACAAGGCCGAGGGCGATGATGATGACGAGGATATTGAAAAAAGGCTCAAGCCCGAAACAAGTAAATACAGCTTTGACCGTCTTGGGCTGAAGCTTGTTGAAACAGACGAAATGTTTATGATCTTTGTGGGAAAAGAAACCTATCATATCCTTCCCAAACGCGCATTGAACAGAGAGCTTGCGACTTCTTTTGAGATAAGCTTTATACCTAAATTCAGTGAACATATAAAAGCCTAGGAAAAATAAAATCTAAACGGGAGCAGTGATATTTTTGAGTAAGAAAAACAGCAGCAGTCACGAGCATCAGTTTTCTGAAACGCCGATAGTCGAAAATATAATAGAAACAGATATAGAAAAAGAAATGAGGACATCATTCCTCGCCTATTCGATGTCTGTCATAATTTCGCGTGCGCTGCCGGATGTGCGCGACGGATTGAAGCCGGTCCACAGGCGTATTCTTTACACCATGTACGAGAATAAGCTGATGCCCGGATCTCCCTACAGAAAGTGCGCCGATACGGTAGGTTCG
Source organism: Lachnospiraceae bacterium UBA7480 (assembly GCA_002479655.1). Classification (GTDB taxonomy): domain Bacteria; phylum Bacillota; class Clostridia; order Lachnospirales; family Lachnospiraceae; genus NK4A136. Next base: position 10,348 of record DLOQ01000057.1, on the reverse strand, counting down.
GTGCTGGGTAAGTATCACCCTCACGGCGACTCATCNNTTTTCGCTGAGATATCCGCTTGTGGACGGCCACGGAAACTTCGGTTCACTTGACCGTGATCCGCCTGCCGCCTATCGTTATACGGAATCGAGAATGTCCAAGCTGGCTCTTGAAATGCTCGCGGATATCGACAAGGAAACGGT
>DLOQ01000057.1:9515-10112 GCA_002479655.1 Lachnospiraceae bacterium UBA7480 | reverse complement strand
CGTCGGTATGGCAACAAATATCCCGCCGCATAATCTTGTCGAGGTCGTCGATGCGATAGATCTGCTCATGGAAAACCCCGATGCGGAGCTTTTCGATATCATGTCCTGCATAAAAGGACCCGACTTTCCGACAGGCGGCATTATTATGGGCAGAAGCGGCATCAGAGCAGCTTATGCCACAGGAAAAGGCAAGATCATCCTCCGCTCGAAAACCTCGTTTGACGAGCAGGGAGGCAGACCGCGCATTTTAGTGCATGAGATCCCTTATATGGTCAATAAGGCAGAGCTGGTCAAGAGCATTGCCGATCTTGTTAAAGATAAGAAGATCGAAGGAATACACGATCTGCGTGATGAATCCGATAAGGAGCATCAGGTCAGAATAGTCATCGAGCTTAAAAAGGACGTCAATAAAGAGGTCGTTTTAAATAAGCTTTTTGCCTTGACGCAGCTTCAGGATACGGTAGGCGTAATAATGCTCGCAGTCGTGAACGGCGAGCCGAAGTGTCTTACCCTTAAAGAAATGCTGCAAAATTACATAGATTTTCAGATCGAGGTAATCGAGCGCAGAACACGCTTCGAGCTTGAAAAGGCAAAGGC
>DLOQ01000057.1:0-9488 GCA_002479655.1 Lachnospiraceae bacterium UBA7480 | reverse complement strand
CGCTCTTCCAAAACTCCGCAGGAAGCCAAGCAAAGGCTGATCGACCGCTTTGCGCTTACCGAGATACAGGCAAACGCTATTGCTCAGATGAGGCTTATCCAGCTGTCAGGTCTTGAGCGTCAGAAGATCTATGACGAAATGAGGGAGATCGAAGCACAGATTGCCGATTATCTCGATATTTTGGCAAAGCGCGAAAGAGTATGCGGAATTATCCGCGACGATCTGGCAGAGATCAAGAAAAAATATGGTGACGACCGCCGCACCGAGATACAGGATGTCAGCGGCGAGGTCGATATCGAAGATCTTATCCCCGTTGAAGAAATGGTCGTTTGCTACACTCATAACGGTTATATGAAGCGTATGCCTGTTTCCGCATATAAGGCGCAGAACCGCGGAGGCAGGGGCGTAACGGGAATGAAGCAGCGCGAGGACGACTTTGTTGAAGAAATGGTCGTCTGCTCAACTCACGACTATCTGCTGTTTATAACCAATAAGGGCATTATGTACCGCATGAAATGCTTTGAGATCCCCGAAGGCTCAAAATCGTCTAAGGGAACCCATGTTGTTAATCTGTTAAATCTGAGCGAGGGTGAAAAGCTTGCCGCAATGATAAAGGTCAGCGGATTTGATGAGGGTCATAATATCGTTATGGTCACCAAAAACGGTAAGATCAAGAAGACAGCGCTGACTGCATATAAGAACGTTCGCAGAAACGGTCTTATAGCTATAGGCCTCGATGAGGGAGATGAGATCGAGGGCGTTCGCCTGACAAACGGCGACAGCGAGCTGATCGTTGCAACACGAAACGGCTTTGCGATTCGTTTCAGCGAAACGTCGCTCAGAGCGATGTCGAGAACTGCCCACGGCGTTAAGGCTATAAAGCTCCGTGAGGGCGACTGCGTTGTTTCCATGGCGAGAGTGCGCGAGGGGGCATCGGTGCTTACCGTCACAGATAAGGGCCTTGGCAGAAGAACAGCTCTTGATGCATACGGCGTTCAGAACCGCGGCGGCTTCGGCAGAAAGAATTATAAGGTTTCAGATGAGAAGGGCTATGTCTGCGGAATAAAGGTCGTTGACGAAACAGATGACATCATTNNCATCATTATGATCTCAACGGACGGAATTATTATAAGACTGCGCGCGGCTGATATAAGGGTCATGAGCCGCTATGCAACAGGAGTGCGGCTGATGCGGCTCAGCGAGGACGGCAGGGTGGTGACCTTCACCAGAGCGGATCACGACGATGAGGCAGAGATCGAAGCCGTTGAGCAGCTTTCCGATGAGGAGGCCGCAGCTCAGGAGGCAGATGCCGCACAGCAGGCAGCCGCCGAGCAGAATGAGCCTGATGAACCGGCTGACGATGAGCTTTCGGAAGAAGACGACGGCAGCACAGAAGAGTAGGGAGAATGATAATTATGAAACCAAAGGTTTATGCGATCGCAGGAGTTGTTGCAGCCGTGGCGTTAATAGTTATCGGCGCGGTGATGTTTTTCGGAAACGGCAAGCAGGATGACAGTATCCCCAAGAGCGACCCTGAGCAGTCGTCTGTAACGACTGTAACGACGACATCGGCTACAGCCTCAGAGGAGACCTCTGTGACTACTACTGCCGATAATTCTTCGGATACCGACAAGGAAACTACGACGTCTTCCGAGCCTGAGGATAAAACCACTACTACTGCAAAGAGCGGCGACCCTCAGACGCAGACCACCACCGCCACGGTAACTGCCGCAACCACAACGGTGACTACAACCACAACAACCACCATAACAACTACCAAGCCTAAAACCACTACAACAGCAAAGCCTAAGACTACTACCACAACGACGGCTAAGAAAACAACGACCACTAAACCTAAGACCACCACGACAACCAAGCCCAAGACTACTACCACAACGACCGCCAAGAAGACAACTACCCCTATGGTAACCTACCCGCCTGCACCCGGTGATTATTCCAATGAAGATCCCAGACTTGCCGTGATGTATAGAAAAGGCTACATCCCCGCTGGTACCTATTCTGGTACTAAAATAGAATATGATGATGAATATGGTGGAGTCATTGTATTCTCTGGTCTTAATAAAAATGGAGGTTCTGGGGAATCTTATAATCTTACCAAATCAACAGAAGGTTATTTAAAAATGAGTGAGCTTTTTAAGGAAAAAGCACATGAGTTATGGGATAATGGAACTGTAGATGATATTATGAGTGAAGTTGGCGGTATGTACAGTTTGGAAGATGCATATTTTATTGCTGCTGTAATGTCCGATTATCAGTTAAGCGGTGTCACACCTGTACCTTTTATGTAATTAATTCATACAAACAAATAATAAGCATAGGGGGAGGCCGGCTGGTTTTCCCCTCGGCTTGTTGACAGAGAAAAGAGCGGTTATATGGCAAAAGGTGAAAACAAAACAAACGTAATGCGCATTCTTGATGCGGCAAAAATTAAATACAGATCTCATTGTTATCTGGAAAGCGGGGCAATATCCGGGGTCGATGTAGCAAGAGCGCTCGGTCAGAATGAAGACCGCGTATTCAAAACGCTTGTCACAACCGCCCCAAAGACAAAAAAGTATTATGTTTTTGTTATTCCCGTCGCTAGAGAGCTTGATCTCAAAAAGGCGGCATCAGCGGTCGGTGAAAAAAGCATCGAGATGCTTCATTCAAAGGATCTGCTTCCTGTGACCGGATATATTCACGGCGGATGCTCACCTATCGGAATGAAAAAGCAGTTTGCAACTGTTGTTCATCAAAGCTTTGAGAGCTTTGAAAATGTTATGTTCAGCGCCGGGAAGATCGGCTGGCAGGTCGAAATGTCGCCCGAGGATCTGAAAAGAATTATCCCATATTCGTCGGCAGATGTTGTCACTGTGCAGTAAAGGAGGCGCGCTATGTATATCATAAAAGGAAACAGAGTCTGCGAGCAGAAGGAAAGATATCTGTTTGTGTTTTTGGCTGCATTCATAAGCTTTGCCGCGGTAATACTGCCGCTTATCATTTATAATAAGGGCTATTTTTTGTATTATGGGGATTTCAATTCCCAGCAGCTTATGTTTTATCAGCATTGTCATGATTTTATCAGAGAAAACGGTCTTTTCGGCTGGGACTGGGGAACTGATATCGGCTCGGACTTTGTTGGATCTTATGCATTTTATTTAGTCGGAAGCCCTTTCTTCTGGCTGACGACTCTTTTCCCCTCCGGTGCGGTGCTGTATATTTTTCCGTGGCTGCTTTGCCTTAAAACGGGCGTAGCAGCAGTAACAAGCTATGCTTTTATAAGAAGGTTTGTGAAAACCCCGGATGCGGCTGCGATAGGCGCCTTGCTCTATGCCTTTTCGGGCGCTCAGATCTTCAACGTGTTTTTTAATCATTTCCATGATGTTACAGCAATTTTTCCGCTTGTGCTTCTGGCATTGGAAATGCGTGTTCAGGACAATAAGCGGGGCGTTTTCGCCTTGGCAGTCGCTCTGAATGCTATAGTTAATTACTACTTTTTTGCATCGACGGTCGTTTTCACGATCATATACTTTGTTGTTCGCTGCACGGACAAAAAATTTAAGCTCACGGTTAAAAAGTTCCTTGGTCTTGCCGTTGAATCCGTGATAGGCGTGTGCGTGTCGGCGGTTATATTCCTGCCGGCAGCCCTTGCGGTTCTTGACAATCCGCGTATGAGTTCTTCGCTTTACGGTATGGATATGGCCGTTTACAGCGATAAATTCAGGATATACAGGATAATACAGAGTCTGTTTATGCTCCCGGATATGCCGGCGCGGTCAAATCTCTTTGCCGCCGAAACAGCAAGATGGGCATCTATCGCAGCCTATCTGCCGATGTTCTCTATGGCGGGTGTTATCGCTTTTATGAAAGAAAAGAAAAAGCATTGGGCCAACAAGCTGATAACGATATGCTTTATATGCGCGGTAGTGCCTTTTCTCAACAGTGCGTTCCAGCTTTTTAACGGCACCTACTATGCGCGGTGGTTCTTTATGCCGGTGCTTATCATGGCTCTGATGACGTCTCTGTCGGTAGATGACACTGAGATCTCACTGAAAAAAGGCGTTCCCTCCGTTGTTACTGTAATGGTGATAGTCTGCGTTCTGTTCCTGCTGCCGAAAGAGGAAAACGGTAAGATCGTATACGGCAAGGTTGCCCAATACCCCGAGCTTGCGGTCATTCAGATCGGTGTTACGGTTTTGGTATTTCTTGCGCTCGTATTTGTTCTCTATTTCATGCCTAACAGAAAGAAGTCGCTGAAAACGCTGTTGAAGCTGACTGTCGGATGCAGCTTCGTGTGCTGCGCGTCTATGGTATGGTACGGCGTTGCTCAGGGACCCTATAATGACTACTTTATCGAACATGCGATAGAGGGCGAGATAGATCTCCCCAAGGAGGAAGGCGGCTTTTACAGAATAGATACCAGCGAGAATGTCGATAACTGGCCGATGTTCTGGGGATATTCGACCATGAGATGCTTCCAAAGCACGGTTTCACCTTCTATAATGACATTTTATGAGGACACCATGGATCAGACAAGAAATGTTGCGACCCGTATGGAGCCGCAGTATTACGGCCTGAGAAATCTGATGTCGGTCAAGTATTATCTGAAAGAGAAAAACGACCTCACCGAGCCGCCTGAGGAGCCTGTTTCGGGATTTAAGTATATTGACGAGCAAAACGATTTCTATATTTACGAAAACAGTAATTATATTCCTATGGGCTTTACCTACGATAAGTATGTGAATATAGATGAGATTGAAAAGCTCTCACAATCGCAGAAATCTAATCTGTGCGTTAAGGCGGTTTTCCTGACCGAAGAGCAGATCGAAAAGTTTTCAGATATTCTTACCGAATACAAAGATACGAGAATGTCGCTTTCAAAAAAGGATATGGAAAAGGTCTGCAAGGAAAAAACCTCCTGCTACTTTTTTAAAGAATCGCCGGACGGCTTTGACGCAAAAATAAAGCTTGATAAAGAGAGCTTGGTATTTTTCAGCGTGCCTTACGACGAGGGCTTTACCGCGTATGTTAACGGCGAAAAGACCGAGATCGAAAACGTGTTCGGCGGGCTGTCGGCGATAAGAGTTCCGGCAGGCGACAACGAGATCGTTTTTGACTATGAAACAAAAGGCTTCAAGGCGGGTGCCGCAATATCAATAAGCGGTATCGTAATGTTCGCGCTTCTGATGGTTTTGGGCAGAGTATACGACAAAAAGCATAAGCCCGAGGAGAATACGTCCTGTGATCGCGAATACAATGCTCTTTGCGATCTGAGCGATGAGCAGGCGGAGGAGCTTTTCGGATGGGGAGAAAACAGCGATAATACGGACAATGATGACAGTGATAAAGGAGAATGATTATGCATCTTTCGGAAAAGACACTGAATGTCGAAACAATATACAACGGCAAAATACTGGAGGTGACCCGCGACACCGTTGAGCTTGAAAACGGTGAGACCGCAATAAGAGAGGTCATCCATCACTCGGGCGGAGTGTGCGTTGTTCCCGTGACCGACGAGGGCGAGGTTCTTATGGTAAGGCAGTTCCGTTATCCGTTCAAGGAAGCTCTGCTTGAAGTTCCGGCAGGAAAACGGGAAAAGGGCGAGGATCCTCTCGGCTGCGGAATAAGAGAGCTGAAAGAGGAGTGCGGAGCGACGGCAAAGGAGATCATTCCTCTCGGCAAGCTTTATCCGACAGTCGCATATGACACCGAGGTCATATATATGTATCTTGCCAGAGGTCTGAGCTTCGGCGAGCAGAGCCTGGACGATGACGAATTTCTTGATATTGTACGTATGCCGCTCGAAAAAGCTGTAGAGATGGTTATGAACGATATGATACCCGACAGCAAGACGCAGCTTGCACTTCTAAAAGCACAGAGAATTATCTGTGGCAGGTAAGATCTGCACTTCGGAGGAGTTATGGACATTTTTGAAAAGCTGAAAGAGCTTTCCGCAGGAAGCGCACCACGCGGAAAGGTCGAATATATCATCGCCGGGCTGGGCAATCCGGGAGTCGTTTATGAGCAGACAAGGCATAATGCAGGCTTTATCGCTGTCGATACGCTCTGCAAGTCGCTTTCGGTCAGCTGTGACAGGGCAAAGTTCAAGTCCGTTTACTGCGATGCGATGATTTCGGGAAAACGGTGCATTATCTTAAAGCCGCAGACATATATGAATAACAGCGGCGAGGCAGTAATTGAGTGGCAGAGCTTTTATAAGATCCCGGACGAAAATGTGATCGTTATCTGTGATGACATCTCGCTGGAACCCTCCCGCCTGAGAATACGCCGGAAGGGCAGCGACGGCGGTCACAACGGACTGAAAAGTATAGCCCAGCTTTGCGGCAGCGAGAATTTTCCGCGCATAAAGATCGGGGTCGGCAAAAAGCCCCGCCCCGAAATGGATCTTGCCGATTGGGTGCTCTCCCGTTTTTCGGAGGAAGAGATGAAGCTGATGGTCCAGTCGGCTGAGAAAGCCGCAAAAGCAGCCGAGCTTATTGTCGGCGGGCAGATCGACAAGGCAATGAATTTGTTTAACTGAGGTATCTATGAGCAATATTTTCTATAGAATAAGCGATACTCTTCCCTTTTATCGGGAATTGAAAAAGGCGGTTCTGAACGGCTTTACACCCGTTTCGGTGACGGGAGTTTTCAACATTCACAAGGCACAGCTTCTTATGTCGCTTTCGCGGCTGGGAAGCGTTTGCCTTATCTGCGACGACGAGCCGGCGGCACGCCGGTTTGTTTCCGATATAAACGAACTGGCGGGTGAGCAGACCGCCTGTTTTTATCCTGCAAAGGATTTCGGGTTTGCCAATATGGAAGGCGCCTCGCATGAATATGAGCAGGAGCGTGTGGCGTCGCTGTCGAAGATCCTGCGGAGAGAATGCAGGATCTTGGTTTCAAGCACGGAGGCCGCGCTTCAGGCCTGCATTCCGCGAAAGGCTCTGCAAAAATACAGCTTCGAGATAAAGTGCGGAGACACTTTGGAGATCTCCTCGCTGACTGAAAGGCTGGTGGCGGCGGGATACTCCCGCTGTGAGCAGATCGAGGGTGCAGCGCAGTTTTCGGTGCGCGGCGGTATTGTCGATATATTCCCGGTCGGAGCGCAGAATCCTTGCCGATTGGAGCTTTGGGGCGACGAGATCGACAGCGTTTCCTACTTTGATGTTGAGACACAGCGGCGCTATGAAAGCATAGAAAGCTTTGTCGTTACTCCTGCGCGGGAGATCGTTTTTGACTCTGACGCCGAGCTTGCCGAAAGACTGGAGCAGCAGCTCAAAAGCGTCAAGGGCAGACAGGCCGAGAAGATAAAAAAGAGCATCTGTGCGGATCTTGATCTGCTCCGTTCAGGGGTCAGTCTGAGCTGTAACGACAAATATTATACCCTTGCTTACGGTGAGGGAGAATGTATAACAGACTATTTTGACGGCGGGATTGTTGCCTTTTCCGAGCTTGCAAACTGCCGCGAAAGAGCAAGAGGATTTCTTTCACAGCTTTCCGAGGATCTGAAGCGCCTTTACGCCGAGGGTCTGATGTGGCCTGCGCTCGAGGGCTTTTGGTTGGACGAAAACGATCTGATGTTCCGAGCCAGACAGCACAGGCTCATATATCTTGATACGTTTATGCGCGGCTACAGCGATATAAAGCTGAAAAAGCTGATAAATGCGACCTGCTATCAGACCTCGGGCTGGGGCGGCGATCTGAAGCACCTTGCAGACGAGCTTAAAAGCCTTACGAAGCAGGGCTATTGCTGCATAGTTCTGGGCGGAAGCGAAAAAACCGAAAGCATTATTGTTTCGGATCTGAGAGAAGAGGGCATCTCGGCGGAGCTTTTGCAGGAAAACTCTCTCCTTGCCGGGGGAATGGTCTATATCAGAGCGGGATGCGTATCGGGAGGCTTTGAATACCCCGAGGCAAAGATCGCAATGCTTACACAGCTGAAGGCGCTGAAATCCAAAAGCAAAAAGCCGCTTCGCAAAAACCGCAGCGACGCAATAAAAAATCTATCGGATATAACTCCCGGCGATCTGGTCGTTCACACGATGCACGGTATAGGCAGATTTTCGGGAATATCGAAAATCGAGACCGGCGGGGTCACAAAGGACTATATCACTATACGTTATCAGGGAAGCGACGTTTTGTATGTTCCCGTTACCCAGCTTGACCTGGTTTCTAGGTATATCGGGGGCGACGAGGACAGCGTCAAGATCAATAAACTCAATTCCGTCGAATGGCATAAAACAAAAAGCCGCGCAAAAAAGGCGGTTGCCGATATGGCAGAGGAGCTTATCGCTCTTTATGCCAAGCGGCAGACCGCCAAGGGCTATGCCTTTTCCGGCGACAATGACTGGCAGCGGGATTTTGAGGAGCGTTTCGACTATCAGGAAACCGATGACCAGCTTCGCTCCATAGACGAGATAAAGACGGATATGGAAAAGCCTATACCTATGGACAGACTGCTTTGCGGCGACGTCGGCTTCGGCAAGACGGAAGTGGCTCTGAGGGCGGCATTCAAATGCGTTCTGGATTCAAAGCAGTGCGCGATACTTGTTCCTACGACGGTTCTGGCTTGGCAGCACTATCAGACGGCCATAAGGCGTTTTGAGCATTTTCCGATAAATATAGAGCTGCTCAGCCGCTTCAGAACGCCCAAGCAGCAGCAGGCAATAATAAAAAAGCTGCGCACAGGCGAGGTGGATATAATCATCGGCACTCATAGGCTTGTGCAGAAGGATGTTGAATTTAAGGATCTGGGTCTGGCAATCATCGACGAGGAGCAGCGGTTCGGCGTTAAACAGAAGGAACGCTTTAAAGAGATGTTCACGGGGATCGATATGCTCACCCTTTCGGCGACGCCCATTCCGAGGACTCTCAATATGGCTATGAGCGGGATACGGGATATGTCGGTCATAGAGGAGCCTCCGCAGGACAGGTATCCCGTCCAGACCTATGTTGTCGAGCATAACGATGCGATCACCGCACAGGCTATCTCAAAAGAGCTTCGCCGCGGCGGACAGGTCTACTATATTCACAATAGGATAGATACGATCTATGCCTGCGCCGGAAAACTGGCGGAGCTTTTGCCCGAGGCGAGAGTTGCGGTTGCCCATGGTCAGCTGGACGAAAAAGAATTATCCGAGATCTGGCGGCAGCTTATAGACTATGAGATAGATGTTCTGGTCTGCACGACGATCATAGAAACGGGCGTTGATGTTCCTAATGTTAATACCCTGATAATCGAGGACGCCGACCGCTTAGGGTTGTCACAGCTTTATCAGCTTCGCGGCAGAGTCGGCCGATCAAACAGGCGCGCATTTGCATACTTTACGTTCCGCCGCGGCAAGGAGCTTTCCGAGATCGCCGCCAGAAGGCTTGACGCGATACGGGAGTTCACTCAGTTCGGAAGCGGCTTTCGCATTGCCGTCCGCGATCTTGAGATACGCGGTGCAGGCTCTGTCCTGAGCGGCCGTCAGCACGGGCATATG
>DLOQ01000061.1 GCA_002479655.1 Lachnospiraceae bacterium UBA7480 | reverse complement strand
TTGACTAAATAGGGAGGGAATGTTACTATGCCTAAGGATTTACGTGAAGAACGAAAAGAAATTTTTGAGGAAACCAAGCGGCTTTATACAACCGATAAGCGGCTTGTGGATTCGGTAACTTTTTCCAAAGAAAATCAGCAAGTTGTGACAGAAGATGTTGAAATCATTACACCAAAGGCTAAATATGATATGCCTGCAAAGGTATTAGTATCTCAGAAAAGAAGTCTTGAGGCTGCGAGTGAATATTTGGAACAAAAAGTCTGCGTTCTTAACTTTGCATCCGCCACTAATGCAGGAGGTGGTGTTACAAATGGGGCAAACGCGCAGGAGGAAGCGATATGCCGATGCAGTACCTTATATCCCTGTATTTCAGATTATGAGGTAACAAGTAAGTTTCATTATTATCATCGAAATGCTTTGCACTCTGGACAGATGAATGCTTTATATAATAACGACTGTATTTATACGCCGGGAGTGACAGTGTTCATGAGTGATACTGATCATCCGCAATTGTTGGCGGAAAAGCTCTGGTATGAAGTTGATATGATATCCTGTGCGGCGCCGAATTTGCGCCGTAAGCCGAGCAATGCCATGAACCCTGACTCAGGAGATAGAGCAGTTTCTATCAAACCAGGCGAATTACTGGAGTTACATAAGAAACGTATAAGCAGAGTTCTTGATATTGCGAGTTTGAATGGCGCAGAGGTAGTGGTTTTGGGAGCTTTCGGCTGCGGGGCATTTCAGAATCCACCTGATGTAGTAGCACAGGCTATGTATGAGGTAGTTCAAACTTATTTATATCATTTTAAGGCTATTGAGTTTGCTGTTTACTGCTCGCCAAGAGATACAACGAACTATGATGTCTTTAAACGAATATTATCTCCGATATGTAAATGATTTGGCTTGAATGATTGCGTTGTAAATATTATGGAGCAAATAAGTATGGTAAAATAAGTGCAAAGACAGCGCTTATTAATTATCTTCAGAACATTTCTAAAGATGCATTAAAGTACTGATTAAAGATGAAAAAAGGTTAAAATGGGGGTCAGAAGGTTAAATGATAAGGCAAATTCGATATTTTCAATCGGTTGTCCGCAATAACAGTTTTTCAGAGGCGGCGGAGGAATGTCATATTTCCCAGTCCGCAATCTCCCAGCAGATACAGGCGTTGGAGCGGGAATTGGGTTTTGCTCTGTTAGAAAGGAAAAATCGTAAGTTTACGCTTACATCCGCCGGAGAATATTTTTATAAAAAAAGCCTTGTGCTGATTGCTGATTATGAGAGGATGTGTCAGGAAGCGGCAAGACTTTCCGCCGGCAATAAAGCAACATTAAAGATAGGTTATCTGCGCTGTTACAGCGGTCAGGAGTTTCATCTTGCATTGGAAGAGTTTTCAGCAAGGTATCCTGATGTGCCGGTGAAGATTGAATATGGCAACCATGAGGAATTATATGGGATGCTCCGGAATGGGGACGTAGATCTTGTTATGAACGATCAGCGCAGGGTTTTTTCGGATGAATATGTGAATCTTCTCCTGACGGTTGGAAGTGAGTATATAGAGATTTCGAACAGAAACCCGATTGCCGTATTGCCGTCCATCACGCCGCAGGAATTGAAGAATGTTCCCTGTATTCTTGTTTCGTCAAAAGATCAGAGGGAAACGGAACGGGAATATTATCAGGTGGTAGTCGGCTTCCAAGGGGATTTTCTTTATGCGGATACCTTGGAGGAAGCACGGTTAATGGTGATAGGCGGACAGGGGTTTATGCCGGTAGAAGGGGCAAAAAAAGCAGAAAATCAGGGATCGTCTATCAGCCGGATCCCACTGTTCCGGGGAGATTCGCAGATCAGCCGTAACTACTGCGCTTTTTGGAAGCGGGATAATTCGGATTACTATGTAGAAGAATTCGCAGATATATTAAAAAGAAAATTTGAATAGATACGTTTGACCGGAAGGACCGTCCTGATATTTTTCAGGGCGGCTTTTTCGTATCAGTTTTTCTTATAATATCATCCCGAAAGTCAAATTGATTCCCGGGCAGCTTTTTTTTATAATATAAGAAATTGGGAACTGCAAAAAGATGTGTTAAACAAGTTTGAGAAGAAATAACGGGAGGAAAATAAAATGGCAAANNAAAATTATTTTAGTGGGAGCCGCCGTTACATTTCCACAGGCAATACGGAAAAAGTGGCGAACATGATTGCGGAAGCAACGGGGGCGGAGCTGTTTAAGATTGAACAGAAGGTTCCTTATGCTGCAGATTATGATACCTGCATCGCGCAGGCAAAGAAAGATCTACAGGCAAAGGCAAGGCCGGAGCTGGTTTCCATGCCGGACAGTCTGGAGGGGTATACTGAAATTTATCTGGGCTACCCGAACTATTGGGGAGATATGCCGATGGCGGTGTATTCCTTTTTGGAGAATTTCGATTGGAACGGCAAGACTATCCATCCATTCTGCACCCATGAGGGAAGCGGTCTGAGTGGAACAGAAGGCAGGATTCGGAATGCCTGCAAGGGCGCAACAGTAACAAGCGGTCTTGCAATCCAGGGTGGTTCTGTTGATCATGCCAGAGCGAATGTTGAGAGATGGGTTTAAGTTAAAAGGTAAAGGAGACAGAAAAATGGCAATTACTGAATTTTCTAAAAACTATCATGAAAAAATGTTTCCGGGATACCATTCCACCTTTTGGGAGACGGATTCGGAATTTATTGAGCGGTTCGACAATTTTGCTTTTGACGAAGTAGTCAATCAGGATGACTTGGATGGAAAGACGCGGTTTATGGCAATTCTTGCAACACTGCTTGGTTGTCAGGGAACAGACGAATTTCGTGCAATGATTCCTGCGGCGCTTAATTTTGATGTTACTCCCGTGGAAATCAAGGAAATCGTCTATCAGGCGGTTGCATATCTGGGAATCGGGCGTGTATTTCCATTTTTAAAAATCACCAATGCGGTGTTTGAAGAAAAGGGTATCAGCCTGCCGCTTCCGTCACAGGCAACCACGACCACAGAGAACCGCAGGGAGGCCGGAACCCAGGCACAGGTGGATATTTTCGGTGAAGGGATGAGAGACTTCTGGAAATCCGGTTCGGATGAGAGCCGTCATATCAATTTATGGCTGGCGGATAACTGCTTTGGTGATTACTATANNCTATACCCGCACCGGCCTGGATTATAAGCAGAGGGAGATGATCACATTCTGTTTTCTGGCGGCGCAGGGCGGCTGCGAACCCCAGCTTACCAGCCATGCGGCAGCGAATATGAGGATTGGAAATGATAAGGTGTTTCTGATCAAGATAATATCCCAATGCCTGCCTTTTATCGGTTATCCGAGAAGCCTCAATGCGCTGCGCTGTGTAAACGATGCAGCAGGAAAAATGGAAAAAGAAGCGGAGGGAAAATAATGGAGTATCGTAAACTTCCCCATGGAAAGCATGAGGAGAAACTGAGTGTGCTTGGACTCGGCATGGGCGGTATCCAAAAGTGTTCTAATGCAGAAATAGAACAGGTTATCCGTACTGCTGTTGCAAATGGCATTAACTTCTTTGATCTTTGTGCCGGAGGAAAGAATGTTTATGAACCTTTTGGCAGGGCAATAACCGGACAGCGTGATAAAGTATTTTTCCAGATTCACTTTGGAGCGGTGTATAACAAAAATGGTGATGATGTGGGGTTAGTGAATAAATATTATGACCTGGCTCTTGCGGGGGATGCCATGGCAGCAAACCATTATGAAAAACTTCGTGTTAAGGCAGATGCCTGTATCGGCTGCGGACATTGTGATAAGCGTTGTCCGTTCCATACAGCACAGAGCGAGAGAATGAAAGAAATTGCCGCTTATTTTGAAAAATAGCACGGAATATCCCGCCTATCGAATGAAGAATATGGCAAATTAAAATAATTTGAAAGAAAGCGAAAGGAGAAAAAATGAAATGAAGGATGTAATGATCTTAACCGGGGCCGGACAGATTGGCATGGCGATTGCACGCCGCATGGGTTACGGAATGAAAATTGTGATTGGAGACAAAAAGCTGGAGAATGCACAGGCGGTTGCAGAGATTATGAATAATGCAGGTTTTGATGCGGTGGCTGTTGAAATGGATCTCTCTTCCCGTGATTCCATATTGAATCTGATCATGAAAGCAAGGGAATATGGTGAGATTTCCATGCTGGTCAATGCAGCAGGTGTTTCGCCCAGCCAGGCGCCGATTGAAGCAATCTTAAAGGTTGACTTATATGGTACAGCCGTTTTGCTGGAAGAAGTCGGAAAAGTGATCAGGGAAGGCGGCGTTGGTGTGACAATTTCCAGTCAGTCCGGGCATCGGATGCCTGCGCTTTCTGCCGAAGCGGATGAGCAGCTTGCCTGCACGCCGACTGAAGAACTGTTGGATCTGGAGATTTTAAAACCTGAAAATATTAAAGATACTCTACACGCGTACCAAATGGCGAAACGCTGTAATGAGAAGCGTGTGATGGCAGAAGCCGTTAAATGGGGCGAAAAAGGTGCGCGCAT
>DLOQ01000001.1:3875-8201 GCA_002479655.1 Lachnospiraceae bacterium UBA7480 | reverse complement strand
ATGGCGCGACTTGTGACGCGCATCATATCACGGCGCCTCATCCTGAAGCAAGAGGCGGCGCGCAGGCAATGAAGGACGCTATGCGGGAAGCAGGATACCGTGACGGGGAGACTGTCTATATCAACGCTCACGGAACAGGCACTCATATGAATGACGTATGCGAGACGATAGCGATCAAGAAGGCGCTTGGCGAGGAGGCAGCCCGCAAGGCATATATCAGCTCGACAAAATCCATGACGGGACACATGCTTGGAGCAGCCGGCGCAGTAGAAGCATTGGCTTGAGTCTTTGCGCTGCAGGAGGGGATCGTTCCGCCGACAATTAATCTGAATGAGCCGGATGAGGAATGTGATCTGAATTATGTACCCAATACTGCCGTAAAAGCAGATATTGATATTGCATTATCCAACTCGCTGGGATTTGGCGGACATAACGCATGTCTTGCATTCCGCAAAGTATAAGGCAGTATGGTCTTAAAGAAATATATTGTCAATTAAAATGATCGAAAGGATAAATGTTATGAATAGAGAGCAGATCATGGAGATCCTTCCGCATCGCGATCATATGCTGCTTTTGGATGATGTGGAGGAAGTGGATGGCACAGCGGTAGGCCACTATAAAGTAAGAGGCGATGAGTTCTTTTTGCAGGGACATTTTCCCGGCAATCCCATCGTGCCGGGCGTGATCTTATGTGAGATCATGGCGCAGTCCGCCTGCGTGTTGATGAAGGACGCTATGATGGAAGGGAAGCTTCCGGTATATACAGGACTGAATAATGTGAAGTTCCGTTCACCGGTAAAACCGGGCGATACGATAGAAACAAGGTGCAGTATAAAAAGGGCGAAGCATCCTTTTTACTTTGCGGAGGGAAAAGTCATGGTCGGCGACAGGATGTGCGTGTCGGCTGAGTTTTCCTTTGCCATCACGGACGCTTAGGTAGAAAAATGGCATTTTTAACCGGCTTTGAACCGTAGCAGAGCTGCGATATATGAGAAAACAGGAAAGAGGTTACAGTTTGCAATGAGTATATATCGTCAATTTTGTCAGGAAGTTTTGGAGGAGGACGGCAGCCTGAAAGAGATAAAGCTGCAGTATCCTGATCAGTTTAACTTTGGGTATGATGTTGTGGATGCCATCGCGGAGGAGTCTCCCGAAAAGCGCGCGCTTGTCTGGTGCAATACGGAGGGGGCGGAAGATGTGTTTACATTTTCCGATGTCAGAAGATACAGCAATCAGATAGCCAATGTATTGGAACAGTCCGGCTTAAAACGCGGCGACAGAGTCATCGTCGTGCTGAAGCGTCATTACGAATATTGGTTTACAGCCATAGCATTACATAAATTAGGGATCATGATGGTGCCGGTAACGCATATGCTGACGGTGCATGATTTTGTATACCGGATTCATGCTTCCAATGCCGATGCCATTATCTGTACCCCGCAGAATGAGGTTCCGAAAAAGATCAAAGAGGCGTTGAAAGAGACGGGGACAGACTGCCTTCTGTGGAGTGTCCAGTCAGAGGTTGAGGGATTCCGCAACCTGACTGAGGAGATGAAAAATGCGTCTGCGGATCTCGCGCGTCATGATACCAAGGTAACGGATCCCATGCTGATGTATTTTACTTCCGGAACGACGGGATATCCTAAGGGCGTGATCCATGATTATTCTTATCCGCTGGCGCATATCGTGACGGCAAGATATTGGCAGCAGGCGGAGAACGACGGACTGCATTTTACCGTGGCGGAGACCGGCTGGGCAAAGGCGTCATGGGGGAAGATCTACGGGCAGTGGCTTGTGGGCAGCGCAGTCATGGTATATGACTTTGATAATTTTGATCCTAAGCAGATCGTTGACATCATCAACCGGTATGGCGTCACATCATTCTGCGCGCCGCCTACGATCTATCGTTATCTTGTAAGGAAAGGCATTGCTGATATGCCGAATTTAAAACATGCGTCTACAGCGGGAGAAGTGCTTGCGCCTGAGATTATCCGACAGTTTACGGAGCGTACCGGTATTCCGCTTTGCGAAGGATATGGACAGACGGAAACCACGCTGCTGATTGGCAATTTTTATGGAGCAGATCCCGTGGAAGGTTCTATGGGTATACCGTCACCTTTGTATCATATCGAACTTAGGAGCAGGGACAATGAACCCGTTCCGGTGGGGGAGATCGGTGAAGTGGTTATCATTCCTCCGGAAAACGGAAAGCAGACGGGCGTATTTTGTGCCTATCTTGACAATGAAGAGCAGTATCAGCATGTGTGGAAGGACGGCGTATATCATACCGGAGATGCCGCATATCAGGACGAAAACGGAAATTATTGGTTTCATGGAAGATTTGACGATATCATAAAGACGGGCGGCTACCGTGTTGGACCTTATGAGATCGAAAATGTTCTGATGGAGCATCCGGCGGTTGTGGAGTGCAGCGTGATCGGCATCCCTGACGCGCACCGCGGACAGGCGATCAAGGCGATCATCGTGCTGGCGGGCGGTTATGAGCCTTCTAAAGAGCTGGAATTGGAGATCAGGGATTTTACAAATAAAAGGCTTGCGGAATATAAGTGGATCCGTGTGATCGAGTTTGCCGCGGAGCTTCCGAAGACCATCAGCGGCAAAGTCCAAAAAACAGAATTGCGAAGCAGAGCGTGATGGGATGAGCGCAAAGAAAAGAGTGGGGAAATACAAGAAATAAATTAGAATGGAGGTATCGTATGGAGACAAGAGAGATTATTTTGGAAGGCAGGACATCGCTGGGAGTGGAATTTGGTTCTACCAGAATCAAGGCNNCCAGCAGGCAGCTATGAATGGGAAAATCAGTATGTGGATGGCGTCTGGACGTATGATATTGATCTGGTCTGGAAGGGGCTTCAGGCATGTTATCAGGATCTTCTTGCGGATGTAAAAAAGCAGTATGGTGTGGAGATCACAAAGTTTGGTTCTATCGGATTTTCTGCCATGATGCATGGTTATATTGCGTTGGATAAGGACGATCAGCTTCTTGTGCCGTTCAGGACATGGAGAAATACGATGACGGAAGAAGCGTCGGTCAAATTGACGGAGGAGTTTCACTATAATATACCCCAGAGGTGGAGCATCGCCCATCTTTATCAGGCGATCCTGAATCAGGAAGCGCATGTAAAGGATATAGCTTTCCTTACTACCCTTGCAGGTTATGTACATTATAAACTGACCGGTAAAAAGGTTCTTGGTGTGGGGGATGCGTCAGGAATGTTCCCGATCGATATTCAGACAGGGAATTATGACAAAAAGATGATCGAGCGTTTTCATCAGTTGATCGCCGGTGAAAACCTGAGCTGGCAATTGGAAGATATCTTACCGGAAGTCATGACGGCAGGGGAAGAAGCCGGTATCCTGACACCGGAGGGCGCTGCATTGCTGGATGTCAGTGGTAAATTGGAAGCAGGGATCCCCATGTGTCCGCCGGAGGGCGATGCAGGTACGGGTATGGCAGCGACCAACAGTGTGGGTAAGAGAACCGGCAATCTGTCTGCCGGTACGAGCGTATTTGCCATGATCGTTCTGGAAAAAGAGCTTGCCGGTGTTTATCCGGAGATCGATCTTGTTACAACGCCGGATGGCGCGCTGGTAGGCATGGTGCATTGCAATAACTGTACCTCCGATCTGAATGCATGGGTCGGTCTGTTTGCTGAATTTGCGGAGAGTATGGGCATTGAAGCTGATCAGAATAAGCTTTTCACGACGCTTTTCAATAAAGCGATGGAAGGGGATGCCGATTGCGGCGGCATGATCTCCTACAATTATTTTTCGGGAGAGCCTGTGACGGGGTTTGATAAGGGAGCGCCCTTGTTTGTCAGAAAGGCGGGATCTGAATTGCATCTTTCCGACTTTATGCGCACGCATCTTTATTCTTCCCTTGCCACGTTAAAGATCGGGCTTGACCTTCTGTTTAGGAAAGAGGACGTAAAAGTGGATCGTATGTATGGACACGGAGGCTTCTTTAAAACGAAAGGGGTAGGACAGCGGATCGCGGCGGCAGCCATGAATACTCCGGTATCGGTTATGGAGACGGCAGGGGAAGGCGGCGCCTGGGGGATCGCCCTTCTTGCCGGTTATATGTATGATAAGACAAGAAAAGGAAATCAGGAAAGCCTGCAGGACTTTTTGGATCACAGGATCTTTGCCGGTCAGACCGGAAGCAGCGTAGAGCCGGATCCCAAGGACGTGGAAGGATTTAATAAATTTATGACATTGTATACAGCAGGTCTTTCTATGGAGCGTGCTGCTGTAGAGGCAATGGAGTCTGAATAGAGAAACATCGGGTAATTGCGAAACTCTCAA
>DLOQ01000001.1:0-3779 GCA_002479655.1 Lachnospiraceae bacterium UBA7480 | reverse complement strand
GAATTGTCAATGATGCACAATAGGGAAAATTTTTGTCAGAGTTTCGCAATTGCCTGTAGAAAAACATGATAAAACAGGAGGAAGTCGTATGTTAGAGGAATTGAAAAAGCAGGTATGTGACGCCAACAGGATGCTGCCTAAGTATGGACTTGTTACATTTACATGGGGCAATGTAAGCGGTATTGCGGCAGCAGAAGGGCTTTTTGTTATCAAACCAAGCGGCGTGGAGTATGATAAGCTTACGCCGGAGGATATGGTCGTAATGGATCTGGAGGGCAATCAGGTCGAAGGAAGGTATAAACCTTCCTCCGATACGCCGACTCATCTGGAGCTTTATAAAGCGTTCCCGAAAATAGGAGGTATCGTACACACACATTCTTCCTATGCTACCAGCTGGGCGCAGGCGGGAAGGAGCATCCCGTGTTATGGAACGACACATGCAGATTATATATATGGTGACGTGCCCTGTCTCAGGTGCCTGACGAAAGAGGAGATCGAAGAAGCTTATGAAACCAATACGGGCCGTCTGATCGTTGATGAGTTTGTACGCATGAAAAAAGATCCTATGGAAGTTCCGGCTGTTCTTTGTGAGAAGCA
The DNA here is from genome assembly GCA_002479655.1 of Lachnospiraceae bacterium UBA7480. Taxonomy (GTDB): domain Bacteria; phylum Bacillota; class Clostridia; order Lachnospirales; family Lachnospiraceae; genus NK4A136. The sequence goes on along the minus strand of DLOQ01000001.1, from coordinate 3,182 downwards.
CGGACCTTTTGCGTGGGGAAAAGATGCCTTTGACGCGGTTCATAACGCGGTTGTTTTGGAGGAGGTTGCCAAAATGGCATATCGGGCGGAGACGATCAATCCGGATGTCACGCCTGCGCCGCGCGAGCTTCAGGATAAGCATTATTTCAGAAAGCATGGTGCAAACGCTTATTATGGACAGTAAAGATATCAAGTGCGGAAGATATATGATTGCGGATCAGAGTAAGATCATAGATTTTATTTATGAATCAACAACTGTTTCAGGACTAAACAGAATCGCGGATAAAGTCATGGAAGATCTGCATAAGATCTGTGGAAAACGGGCAAGGCGCAGGGAGCTTGCAGATGACCGCGAAAAGTGGGAACAGGAATCCAAACCTTGTGTGATATATGGCGTTCTGGGACAGAGCGCCATTCTTTCCTATCTGGAAAAACATCAAAAGATCTGTACGGACGAGCTGCGGGGCAGACGGGAGACGTATGGATTTTTTTTCGTGGAAGCTCCGTTGGGCAATGTCCCGTGGAGTCTTGTCATAGCCGGCAGTGACAAAAGAGGGGCGGTCTATGGTCTTTTTCATATCTCAGAGCTGCTAGGTGTCTCTCCTTTTGTGAACTGGTCTGAAGTACAGCCGCCGAAAAGAGCGGAAATCATACTGGATCAGGAAGCGCAGTGTATTTCAAAAGAACCGTCCGTGGAATACAGAGGGTTTTTCATAAATGATGAATGGCCTTCCTTTGGCACATGGTGCAATAAACGGTTTGGCGGTTTTAACGCGGACATGTATGACGGTCTGTTTGAGGTGCTTTTGCGGCTGAAGGGGAATTATCTTTGGCCCGCTATGTGGTCCGCATCCTTTGCGGAGGACGGTCCGGGGTTAAAGAACGCGGAGTTGGCGGATGAATATGGTATCGTTATGGGATTATCCCATCATGAGCCGTGTCTGCGTCACGGGGAAGAATATAGTCGCCTTAGGGGAAAAGATTCGCCCTATGGGGACGCATGGAATTTTCAGACAAACCGAGAAGGGATCCTGCGTTTTTGGAGAGACGGTCTGAAACGGAACGGGCATTTGGAAAATGTGATCACCATCGGGATGAGGGGAGAACGGGATTCCGCCATTATGGGCAAAGAAGCCTCTCTGGAAGATAATATCCGGCTGCTTCAGGACGTTATCAGAGAACAGCATGCCCTGATAAGAGAATGTGTCGATCCCGACCTAAAAAAGGTGCCCAGGATGCTGGCGCTTTATAAAGAGNNTGGAGCCGTATTTTTATGGGGATGAAAAGACAGCGGGGCTGTTGGAAGATGATGAATTAAGGGATGTGATATTGCTGCTTTGTGATGATAATCACGGATATTTAAGAAGCCGCCCATGGGGAAAGATGCGGGAGCACGAGGGCGGATACGGGATGTATTATCATTTTGATTATCATGGCGAGCCGGTATCCTATGAATGGGTCAACTCCACGTATCTTCCCTGTGTCTGGGAGCAGATGACCAACGCGTATGAAACGGGTATCCGGAAACTCTGGATCGTTAATGTAGGCGATCTGGCGTTTCAGGAGTTTCCGCTGAATTATTTTATGGATCTGGCTTATGATTATGAACGTTATGGAATCCGGCATTCTAATGANNTTATGATTATGAGCGTTACGGGATCCGGCATCCCAATGAAACCAGAAAATATACAAAAGAATGGATCGACCGGCAGTTTGCCCATGTCTTTTCGAAGCAGGATCGGGAGATGCTTGAGAGGATCATTACGGAATACAGCCATCTGAACCATAACCGCAGGCCGGAGCATCTGAATGAAAAAATATATGCGGTAAATCAAAACCGGGAAGCGGAGCAGATGCTGAAACGGGCGAAAACCCTGATGGCGGAATGTCAGGAATTGATGGACCGCTGCGCCGAAGAGCAGATGCCGGCATTTTATGAACTGGTATATTATAATGTGACGGCATCCATGAATCTGCTGTGTATGTGGCTTTACCGGAGCTTCAATCATTATCTTGCGGGCAAGGGCGCTGTCGCTGCCAATGAATGTGGACATCTTATGGAGGAGTGTCTCAAAAGGGATGCCGGTCTGAAACAGGAGTTCCACGCGCTGCGGGGCAGTAAATGGGATGGACTTGCGGAGGCAAGACATATCGGATTTGAGAATTGGAATTCGGAGGAATCACACAATCCTGTGCTGGAAACAGTATTTCCCGTTGAGGAAGAACGGATCGTTATAGGTGTATGCGGTGATGGACGTACCACTACCGGAGAAGAGTGGACAGGAAAAAAACTGTTTATCCATGATTTCCTTCATCATGACGTCAGGCAGGCAGCTTTTTATCTGGCTCTTGCAAGCAGCCGAGAAGTGGATTATACCGTGGAGTGCCGATCTGACTGGTTACGGCTTTCAAAAGACCGGGGAACGCTCAGCGGGCAAAATTCCCTTGAGGTAATTACCCTTTCTTATGATATGGAGAAAATTGATCCGAAGCAGTCGGGATCGGAGCAGACGGCGAAAGAGAGGACGGATGGAGTCATCCATATTGCCTATGGGAACGCGGAGGTTGAGATCATTGTAAAGGCGCCGCCTTTATTGCCAAAGTGGGAACAGGAGATCCCCGTCTTTGTGGAGGCGCAGGGAGCCGTGTATATGGAGGCGGTTCATTACAGCGCAAAGAAGGAAGGGCAGGCAGGCCGCTTTTTGGAATTAACGGATCTGGGAAAGAATGGAAGCGCAATGGCGGCATTCCCTATCCAAAAGGATTTCTCGGCGGAAGATGAGTTATGGCTTGAATATGCATTTTATATATGGGAAGAGGGAGAATACGATCTGATCTTTGAACTTGAACCGGCGAATCCGGCAAAATTCGGAGGAGATATCAATATCTGTTATGAGCTTAACCGGCAGGGGATACAGAAAAAAAGCGTTCTGGAAAACGGATATATGGCAGGCGTGTCACAGCAATGGGCGAAGGAAGTTATGAACCATGTCCGTAAGGTACGGGTTCCTGTGACCTGCGCGAAGGGAGAAAACAGGATCCGTTTTTATGCTGCCAGCTGCGAAAATGTGCTGGAAAGGATCTGTCTGGAGAGAAAAGGCGTCAGTCCCGACACCTCTTATCTGGGCGCGAAAGAAAGCTTCCGGATGGAAGCGTCAAAGAGAGGGTGTCCCAAAAGTCAT
>DLOQ01000169.1:13720-22286 GCA_002479655.1 Lachnospiraceae bacterium UBA7480 | reverse complement strand
GGCGAAGCGGCGTGGAAATGATAGGCGGTGTGGAAGGCGCCGATCCGGCAAGCGTGATTTTCGACGGGATCAATGCGGCAAAGGCGAGAAAGGCGGATGTCTTACTTTGTGATACGGCGGGGCGTCTGCATAATAAGAAGAATCTGATGGAAGAATTAAAGAAGATGAACCGGATCATTGACCGGGAATTTCCGGATGCCCACAGGGAAAATCTGATTGTGCTGGATGCCACTACCGGTCAGAATGCAATGATGCAGGCGAAGGAATTTTCCGAGGCGGCGGATCTGACGGGCATCATACTGACCAAGATGGACGGCACCGCCAAAGGCGGGATCGCAGTTGCCATCCAGTCGGAGCTTGGTATTCCGGTAAAATATATCGGTGTGGGAGAGAAGATCGAGGATCTTCAGAAATTTGATTCCGACCGATTTGTGGATGCTTTGTTTGATGTAGATCTGAGCGGGGATGAGGAAAGTAATGGGGAATAAAATAAGAAGCTGTATCAAGGCTAAAAGCAAATGAGAGAAAAGCAAAGTGAATGAGAAAAAGCAAAACAGATGTTGAAAAATAGGGAAAGAAAACTATGAAAGGCAGGTCATTATATGGATACGAATGAAATGGAAGAAAAAATGCTGACATTGGAAAAATTCGAGGAGGCATCCGAGATTGTAAAGCAGGTAACGCTGGAGACGAAGCTGATCTATAGCGAGTATTTCAGTAATATAACCGGCAATAAGATATTTTTCAAGCCGGAAAACCTGCAGTTTACGGGAGCTTATAAGGTCAGGGGCGCATATTATAAGACCAGCACGCTGTCCAGGGAAGAGAAAGAAAGAGGTGTCATCACCGCTTCTGCGGGAAATCATGCGCAGGGGGTTGCTTATGCGGCGCAGCGCAATCATATGAAAGCGACGATCGTTATGCCGACGACGACGCCATTGATCAAGGTGAACCGTACAAAGAATTTTGGCGCAGAGGTCGTTCTGTATGGCGACGTATATGATGAGGCATGTACACGTGCATATGAACTGGCGGAGGAATACGGATACACATTTATTCATCGNNCAGTTGCGACAGGTCAGGGGACGATCGCCATGGAGATCGTTAAGGAGCTTCCTCTGGTGGATTATATCTTAGTTCCCATGGGCGGCGGCGGACTGGCTGCGGGTGTTTCCACTCTGGCAAAGATGCTGAATCCGAAGATCAAAGTCATCGGCGTGGAGCCTGCGGGGGCGGCATGCATGAAAGCGTCCATTAATCGCGGCGAGGTGACGACGCTGCCGCAGGTCAATACNNGGTGAAGACGCCCGGATCGAAGATCTTTCCGTATATTCAGGATAATCTGGATGATATCATCACCGTGGAAGACGAGGAGCTGATCGTTGCATTTCTGGATATGGTGGAAAATCATAAGATGATCGTGGAAAATTCCGGACTTCTTACGGCAGCGGCACTCAAGCATCTGGATGTCAAAGATAAAAAGATTGTGGCGATCTTAAGCGGCGGCAATATGGATATCATAACGATGTCCTCAGTGGTTCAGCAGGGGCTGATTTTCAGGGATCGTATCTTTACGGTATCCGTATTATTGCCGGATAAGCCGGGCGAGCTTTGCAAGGTGGCGGGCATTATTGCGGAAGAAAACGGCAATGTCATCAAGCTGGAGCATAACCAGTTTGTATCGACCAATCGTAATGCTGCGGTGGAACTGCGGATCACGATTGAGGCATTTGGCGTGGATCATAAACAGCGGATATTGACGAGGCTGGAGCAGGAGAATTATAAGCCGAAGTTAGTAAGAACGAATATTTAAAAAGCAGATATCTAAAAAGCGCGCAATGAATGAAATCTGTCTTTGCAGGATAATCTAATCCTATGAAGACAGATTTTTTAGTGAGAAATAAGACAAAATCATTGATTTGGAATTTTGTTGGGAGAGGTTTATTGCTGATCCTTTTTGCGGCCGTTTATGCTTTCGGGGTAAGCTGCTTCCTTGATCCGAATAATCTTGCGCCGGGCGGTATCACGGGAATTGCGATTCTGGTCAACCGACTGGTCGGCATTGATACAGGTACGCTGATCTTTTTGTTTAATATACCGATCATGGCGTTAAGTATCTGGAAATTTGGATTTCAATTTACCGCTTCTACGATATATACGCTTGCATGGATCTCCTTTTTTACCAATTTATTTGACGTAAGCGGGGCATGGACAAGAGAGCCGTTTCTTGCTGCTGTGGCGGGAGGCGCGATCAATGCTGTGGCGATCGGGATGATCCTGCGGCTGGGAGCAACGACCGGCGGAACGGATATTGTGATCAAGCTTTTAAGAAACCGTTTCCCTTTTTTAAAGACGGGAGCGTTCTTTTTTATCATTGACAGTATCATCGTGTTCCTGTCCCTGTTTGTTTTCGGTTCTGTAGATACGGTGCTGTTTACGGCGTTGACAGTATTTGTGACTGCGAGGGTGTTGGATCTTGTATTGTATGGAAGCGAGGAAGCAAGAATGATATTTGTGATCTCTGATGAGGCGGAAATGATCGCAGGGGCATTTATGCAGGAGCTGCAACGGGGGGTCACGTATCTGCATGGTCAGGGGGCGTATACCGGAAGAGATAAGAAGATCATGCTCTGCATCATGCGTAAACGGCAGGCGCCTAAGGCAGTTGCAATTATAAAGGATATTGACAGCCATGCTTTTTTGATTATCGCCAGCGCGTCAGAGATTTATGGGGAAGGGTATAAGGATTATTACAGGAAGCAGATATAAAAACAGTTTTTTTTGAAATTGATTACCCATTAAAAATAAGTTATAATAGGCTAACAGATTGGAATTGACCGAATCATAAACGAAGGATACCGGAAGAAATCGGAATTTGGGGAGGTACATAATCATGAAACGTATGATTGCATATTGCGGGTTGGATTGTGAAAAATGTGACGCATATCTTGCAACAATCAATGATGATCAGGCATTACGTGAAAAAACTGCAAAACTATGGACTGAGTTAAATAATGCTCCCATTCTGCCTGAACATATCAACTGTGAAGGATGTCGTGTTGATGGACTTAAAACTGTATACTGTGATAATATTTGTGCTATTCGACAGTGCGCGGTGAGAAAAAATGTAACTACATGTGGCGACTGCCCGGACATGGAAAAATGTCAGACTGTTAAAATGATAATCTCGAATAATGCGGTCGCTCTGAAAAATCTGAAGGGACAGAAATCAGAATAGACAATACCGCTCACAGAACAGCGTATAGTAAGGAAAAACAGTTTGGTTTAATGAAAAACAAAAAGAGGCTATAGTTAATTATGAAAAAATTTTATTTATCAAAGCCGTGTAAATACTTTCTGAAGTTTTTGGGAATATTTTTTGGAATTGTAATTTTATTGTACAGTACGATAACCTTTATCCTTTTTTGCATTAGAGGAGATCGTTTTGGCGGCTATTACATACAGCAGGAGGGTGGAGATCAGGTATTATGTTACAGGGATAATAATTACATTATGGTAAAAGATTCAAAGGAAATAGAGGAAATCTACAGGTTAGGTTTTGAGGGAGAGAGTGCATGGATCTCAGTAGAAGATGAATTGGTCGCATATTCGCCGATCAAATTTCCATTTATAGAGTATTGGTGGCCTGAAATATTTTATGATCGGGTTATCTGGCTTCAAAATTCAGAATATACCGGAGAATACTTAATAGTAGCTACTTTGGGAGGGGCTATATATTATGAAAAACAATAATTTGATTAACATGTTCAAAGCGTTCCATGTCTAAAATGATGTTTTCCTGCCTGCTGCAAATAAGATCTGAAAGATTTTATGCAGCAGGGGTTTATCGGGATTATATCAGGTTTATCTTGCTTGACTGGCATTGAGCATCTGCATAAGTCCATCCTGAAGAACTTGGGAGCAGTTTACACCCCGCTTTTCTGCCAGGGTAGCCATCCATGCAGGCAGGGAGACATTCTTGCGGACTGCTCTGGTGTCGGTTGCGGCTCGGTATGCGAGCGTGTCAACACGGATAATGGAGCAGGTGGCATTTTCGGGAATGTCCAGCATGTGCTGCGGTGTAGCAACAGGGATCTCGTTTCCTTCATCCTCTGCCACTACGAGCCAGCCGCTGGCTGCATCGGTAATCATTTCAATAGCATCGTCAAGATTGTCTCCCGTTGTGACGCATCCGGGAAGATCGGGAACTCTGCAATACAGCTCCTGTCCATCCTCCGTAGGGGTAAATACCGCTGTGTATGTGTATTTCATATAAGCCTCCTTTACTGGCGGGGGAGTTATGCCCTCCCACCCTGTTTGATTTCCTTGCGTATGTAGCGAAGTGTATTTTCCGTAAATTTGTGGCGCTTTACGGAAATTGTGTTCCGGTTGTCCGGGTTATAATATTGGTCGTGATTGCTGCCGTGCCGTTTGAATGAATATCCGGCAGCTTCCAGTTCTTTTATTGCTATATCCCTTTCTGTCATTTGCCGTCCTCCCTATAAGAACATTATACACAACCATACACAAAATATCAATAGTATTACACAAAAATACACAAGTATTTTATGCAGTACGGAATAAATTTATACGCCTGCTGGCAGCAAAAGAAAACGGGCTGCCAAGAAAAAATACTTGACAGTCCATTTTCTTTTGCGTATGATAGACAAAGTGCTGAAAGTTTCTATAGTATGGGAGCGGTTTGGAATATGGGACGGATCGTCGAACAGGAGCAGATATGGAAAATATAACTAATATAATTACAGTGATTTGTATTATGGCGCCGGTGATTATTTTCGGAGTTATAATATTAGCGAAAAGAAGTAAGTACCAAAACCGGTCAAATGCAGGGGCATTTTTCTTTGAGAATGATAGTCTGGTATTGAACACGGGAATACCGTATCCGGTTCCCTTTGATGAAATAGAATGTGTGGAACTGCACTATAATTCATGGGAATTGGAACATAAACTTTCCTATTCACTAATGGTAAAAGTTATTCGAAAAAGCGGACAAACGAAGCGTGTATTTTACAAAGGTTACAGAACTGCTAAATTGGCGCTGCCGTCTGACATGGAAGCTGCTTTACAGGAAAAAGGAATTCGTTGTGTGATGGTTGGAAAATAAGAAAAATTAAGAGGGATAGTGTAACGGTTTTTATCATTTTTACGGGCTGTCAAGAAAAAATACTTGACAGCCCGTTTCCTTTTGTGTATGATAGACAAAGTGCGAAAGTTTCTATTGTATGGGAGCAGTTTGGAACATGGAACGGATCGTCGAACAGGGAATATTATATGATTTTTATGGTCCGCTCTTGACAAAGCATCAGCAGGAGATCTATGAGGCGGCGGTTTATAATGATCTTTCTCTGGGCGAGATCGCGGCAGAGGAGGGCATCAGTAGGCAGGGCGTACATGATCTGATCAGGCGTTGTGATAAAACTCTGGCTGACTATGAAGAAAAGCTGCATCTGGTAAAGCGGTTCGCTGATAATAAGAAAAAGATCGCGAAGTTAAAAGAGCTAATTAATTGCCTTATAGAAAGCGGCAGCGCCGATAAAGAGTATCAACGAGAAATCAACGCGATCATAGATGAACTTTATGAGGGGTTGGATTAAAATCCGCAATATGTTTTTGTAGATAATTGTTATTGTGATATTGAAAAGGATCAGGGTTTCCTATGGCATTTGAAAGTTTAAGCGAAAAACTTCAGAATGTATTTAAGAATCTGCGGAGCAAAGGGCGGCTGACGGAAGCGGACGTAAAGTCTGCGATGAAGGAAGTCAAGATGGCGCTTTTAGAGGCTGACGTTAATTTTAAAGTCGTTAAGCAGTTCGTAAAATCAGTGGAAGAGCGTGNNGAGAGGATATCCTGAATGGCTTAAATCCCGGGCAGATGGTGATCAAGATCGTAAATGAAGAGATGACTACGCTGATGGGCTCTGAGACGACAGAGCTGGTATTTCAGCCGGGGAAAGCAATCACCGTAATTATGATGTGCGGTCTTCAAGGTGCAGGTAAGACGACGACGACAGCGAAGCTTGCCGGAAAGATGAAATTAAAGGGTAAGAAGCCGCTTCTGGCAGCCTGCGATGTCTATCGTCCGGCGGCTGTGGAACAGCTGATCGTCAATGGAAAAAAACAGGAAGTGGATGTTTTTTCCATGGGTACGGATCACAATCCGGTGGAGATTGCGAAGGATGCGCTTGCCCATGCGGAAAAGAATGGACATAATGTTGTCATTTTAGATACTGCCGGCAGGCTTCATATTGATGAAGGGATGATGGAGGAGCTGCAGAAGATCAAGGAGGCAGTGGAAGTTCACCAGACGCTTCTCGTAGTTGATGCCATGACCGGACAGGATGCGGTCAATGTTGCAAAGGAATTTGATGAAAAGATCGGGGTGACCGGTATCATATTATCCAAGATGGACGGTGATACCAGGGGCGGCGCTGCCTTATCTGTTAAAGCGGTGACAGGAAAACCGATTTTATATGTCGGTATGGGCGAGAAGCTTTCCGATCTTGAGCAGTTTTATCCGGATCGTATGGCTGGCAGGATCCTTGGAATGGGCGACGTGCTGACTTTGATTGATAAAGTACAGGCCAATGTCGATATGGACGCCGACCAAGAACGTGAAATGGCGGGCAGGCTCAAAAAAGGCAAGCTGGACTTTAATGATTATCTGGAATCCATGAAGCAGATGCGGAATCTCGGAGGATTTGCGAATATCCTGAAGATGATGCCGGGCGGCAGTCAGTTGGGCGATATCGAATCTATGATAGATGAAAAGCAGCTGGCACAGATCGAAGCGATCGTATATTCCATGACGCCGCAGGAACGGTCTAATCCGAAGCTTTTAAATCCAAGCAGAAAGCACAGGATCGCAAAGGGCGCCGGCGTGAATATCTCTGTAGTAAACCGTTTCATCAAGCAGTTTGAACAGTCGCAGAAGATGATGAAACAGATGCCGGGGATGCTCGGCGGTATGGGAGGAAGGAAAGGACGCAAAATGCGGTTTCCCTTTTAAATAAACAATATTAATTATTTTGGAGGAAAGAAAAATGGCAGTAAAAATCAGACTTACAAGAATGGGAAAAAAGAGAAATCCGATCTACAGGATCATCGTTGCAGATTCCAGATCACCCAGAGACGGTAAATTTATCGATGAGATCGGAACCTATGATCCCAACACGGATCCCAGCACATACAAGGTGGATGCTGAAAAGGCAAAGCAGTGGCTGAATAACGGCGCACAGCCTACAGAAGTTGTCAATAAGATCTTCAAGCTTGCAGGCATTGAGAAGTAACCTTGTTTTGGACAGACTTTTGATAGGAGGTGGCTTATGAAAGAATTGGTTGAAGTGATTGCGAAAGCGCTGGTAGAAAAGCCGGATGAGGTTGTGGTTACAGAAAAGACAAACGGAAAACATACAACGATAGAACTTCATGTTGCCCCTACGGATATGGGAAAGGTGATTGGTAAACAGGGAAGGATTGCGAAAGCGATCCGTACCGTGATCAAAGCTGCATCTATGCAGGAAGATGTTTACGTAGATGTTGAAATCGTTGAATAAATGTTAAAGGAATTAATTTAATCTGGCGGCGCAGGCTGTTTGGCTTGCGCCTTTAATATGAAAAATATATCTAAGGCAGTAAAAAACACTGCCTAAGATATATTAAGTTTCACAAACGAATTTATTCGTTTTGCAAATCTTGTGCCTGCGGCACAAAGTTTGCAGGTTATGGAAAGGCATGGTTATAAGTGCAAGTTTGAGGGAAAGGCATGGTAAATCAGTTGGAAGACATATTCCGTATCGGCGTGATCACGGAGCCGCATGGAGTACGCGGGGAAGTGAAAGTATTTCCTACGACGGACGAGCCGGAACGAATCAAAAAGATCAAAGAGATTATTTTGGATGACGGCAAAGAAAAAAGAATGGTTCATCCGGAGTCGGTAAGACCTCAAAAGAATCTGTTGTTGATCAAATTTAAGGAATTTAATAACAGGGATGAGGTAGAGCGATTAAGAAAAAAAGAGCTTTATGTGAGCCGGGAGTATGCTTCTCCTTTGAAGAAGGATGAATATTATATTTCGGATCTGATCGGTCTGAAGATCATAGATGAGGACGATCAGGAGATCGGAACTCTGAAAGATGTACTGCAGACAGGCGCGAATGATGTTTATCAGATCCTTATGAACGATGGAAAAGAACTGCTTTTGCCTGCAATCAGGCAATGCGTTCTAAAGGTGGATATTGAAGCGGGATATGTGCGGGTACACGTAATGGAAGGATTAGTTTGAAAAATAAGGATACGGATACCTTTATGAAATATTATTGTATGACATTATTTCCGGAGATGATCGAACAGGCAATGAATACCAGTATCATCAAACGGGCAATGGAAAATGGGATACTTGAGCTGGAAACCGTTAACATCAGGGACTATACGAACAATAAGCATGGCCGTGTGGATGATTATACGTATGGCGGCGGAGCGGGGATGCTGATGCAGGCGCAGCCTGTTTATGATGCATGGAAAGCGGTGTCCGACCAGATAGACGGGCT
>DLOQ01000169.1:13257-13703 GCA_002479655.1 Lachnospiraceae bacterium UBA7480 | reverse complement strand
CAGCCGTGCTGGCGGCGGAAGAACAATTGATTTTTTTATGCGGGCACTATGAGGGGATCGACGAGCGGGTATTAGAAGAGATCGTTACGGATTATTATTCGATCGGTGACTATGTCCTGACCGGAGGGGAGCTTCCGGCGCTGGTCATGATGGATGCGGTGGCGCGCCTTGTGCCGGGAGTGCTGAGCAATGAGGAATCCGCCACAACAGAGTCATTTTACGACGGGCTTTTGGAGTATCCGCAATATACTCGTCCGGAGGAATGGATGGGCAGGCGCGTGCCGGAGGTATTGCTGAGCGGTCATCATGCAAATATTGAAAAATGGCGTCTGGAGCAGTCCATAGAGCGCACCAGACAACGCCGTCCGGATCTTTATATCAAGAAGTATGGCAGCAAGAAATAAAGGAAGATATAAAAAGATTATCAGGCAATTGCGAAACTCTCA
>DLOQ01000169.1:4568-13125 GCA_002479655.1 Lachnospiraceae bacterium UBA7480 | reverse complement strand
AGAGTTTCGCAAATATCTAAAGAAGATTATGAAGGAAGAGGAGCGGTATGATCAGAACGGAAGGATTAAGTAAAAAATTCAGGAAAGTAAAAGATGAGAAAAAAAAGACCGGAAATAAAAAGACTTCCTATGAATTTTATGCGGTGGATCATGTGACCATGCGGGCGGATGACGGGGAGATCCTTGGGGTGCTGGGACCCAACGGCGCCGGTAAGACGACACTGCTGCGTATGATCGGTAATCTGATGAAACCCACGGAAGGGGAGGTTATCATCAGTGATCAGGAAGGCGGGGAGATCACAGATCAGATCAGGATCAAAACGATGGTAGGATATCTTTCCGGCAATACAAAACTGTATCACCGTTTCAGTACAAGAGAGATGCTTTCCATGCTTGCGGAGATCCATGGGATTTCCAAAGAGGAGCAGCAGGACAGGATACAGGAGATCAGCGATATACTTGACATGGAATCCTTTATGGATAACCGGATCGAGCGGCTTTCCACCGGGCAGACGCAGCGTGCCAATATTGCCAGATGTCTGATCCATAAACCGCAGATCTATATTTTTGATGAACCGACGCTGGGACTTGATATTATCAGCAGCGAGTCAATCATACAGTTTATGAAGAAGGAACGCGAACAGGGCAAGACAGTGATCTACTCCACGCATTATATGGAGGAAGCGCAGTATCTTTGCGACAGGATCGTCATGCTTTATCAGGGGAGGATCATTGCCGAGGGTACGCCGGAGCATCTTATGCGGCAGACGGATACCACGAATCTTCGAGAGACCTTCCGGGCTTTGATCGCGGGGATGGGAGACGAGACGGATGAATAAAAAGATCATTGCAGCATTATACAAAAAAGAAATGACGGATATCTTAAGGGATAAGAAAACGATCTTGATGATGATCGTCGTTCCGCTGATCCTTTATCCGCTGATTTTTATCGGGAGCATGGCGTTAAGCGCGTCTATTATGAATGCCAGTACGACCAGCACTTATCGGATCGGTTTTGATGAAGTGCCGGAAGCGTCGGAGCTAAGGAGCTTTTTTTCGGAAGCGGCGAAGGAGTATGGGTATAATTTCCTGTATCTGATGCCGAATGGGCTTCAGGAAGAAGGAAATGGAGCGATCATTACGGTCGTTCAGGAGGATGGAGAGAGTACGGAATATGCCACGTATGAGGAGGCGTTGAAGAATGGATATCTGGATGCCTATCTGACGAAAGAGATTACTGATGCTGCGGACGGAAACCCATCAGGAGAGGTGTATCGTATCAATTATCTTGCATCGGAGACGGATTCGCAGACAGCGGCGTCGATGATTGAGGATATGCTGGAGGAATACCGTCAGTCGCTTCGGGAGAAAAGGCTGCTTGAGGCGGGATTGCTGCCGGATGATATTCTGTATCCAATCACTTATGAATATCAGGATATTTCAAGTAATGAAGAAACGATGGGAAGCTTTCTTGGTTATATCATTCCGTTCCTGATGATCACGAGTATTCTGATGGGCGCTATGTATCCGGCGATCGATACGACGGCGGGAGAAAAGGAACGCGGTACATTGGAGACATTGTTGACGCTGCCTGTCAGAAATCTTGAGATGATCATGAGTAAATTTCTGGCAACCGCCACGGTCGCAGTGGCAGCGGCGTTGTTAAATCTGATATCCATGGGGATCCTGGGAGCATATATGTATGAGAGTATGCAGGTGACAAGCGATATTCCGATGGAATTTAACGTGATCTCTTATCTTCCCGCAATTTTCATTATGATTCTCTGCGTAGCCGTATTTGCTTTGTTCGCTTCAGCTGTCTGCCTTTGTGTCTGTATCTTTGCGAGAAGCTTTAAGGAAGCGCAGAATTATACCACGCCGGTCATGCTGGTGTTTATGTTTGCGGGGATGGCAGGCATGATTCCCTCGATCAGTCTGAATGGCAGTACCTCTTTGATCCCTGTGGTCAATGTGGCGCTTTTGATCGTGGAGCTGTTTAAGTTTCATTTTGATATGGGGCTTATCGCCATGGTTCTTTTTTCCAATATAGCCTACAGCCTTTTGGCAGTCGTTATTATGACGAAGCTGTTTCATTCGGAAGACATTCTTTTCGGAGACGGAACAGGCAGTATCCGCCTGCTGGAAAAACGTTCTGATATGAAAGGGAAGCAGATACCGGGTATCGGAGATGTGATACTCTTATTGTCTGCGCTTCTGATCGTGATTATGTTGATTGGTTCCATCATGATTTTAAAATACAGGGCGTACGGTCTCGTGATACAGCAGCTGATGATCCTGGGTGTGACTGTATTTTACTGCTGGTATATCAAGACGGATTTTAAGAAAGTATTTCATCTGAAGCGGCCGAAGCTTGGCGATCTGTTGACTGCTACATTATTATGGGTGGGCACTTATATTGTGATGATGACATTGACTGTATTATTCAGCGCGGTCTTTCCCGAAAGCGCGGAAAGCGCGTGGCAGGATCTTCTGGATATCTGGGAACATGCACCGATCTGGCTTGTGATCCTGTCTTCGGCACTGCTCCCGGCGGTCTGCGAGGAAACAGCATTCAGAGGCATACTGTTTGGAACATTGCAAAACAAGTGCCGTATATGGGTGGCTGTTTTGATCACGGGGGCGGTTTTCGGACTCTATCATATGAACCTGATCAAATTTTTTGTAGTCGGCTTCTTTGNNATCAAATTTTTTGTGGTTGGCTTTTTGGGCTGTGTTCTTGCTTATGCCGTTTATAAGACCAGAAGCATCGCCGTATCCATGTGGATGCATTTCCTGAATAATCTGTTTTCCGTTCTGCTGGCATTCTATGAAGATCAGATGTCGTCCATTTTTCCGGTTTTGTTCCGGGAAGATCCGAGCATAGGGGAGCTTGCGATATTTGTAATGGTTGGTATTATTCTGTTTGTGATCTCAATCTTGCTGCTTCAACGGAAGAAGTTTAAGGAAGATTCCTTTGAAATGCAATAAACGGTGTGCGTTCAAAGCGGGAAAATTCCGGCTTGACAAAATGAATCACAGCATATATATTTGATTCAGTCAAAAAAGAGTAAAGTATATAATCAATAAAAAAATAAGGTGCCTGCGGCATAGCGCATTAGGATTCGCAGAGTACGGAAAGGCATGGTTATTATTATGAAACAGATTTCGGAATTGATGGGTTACCGCTCAGATATTAAGGTGGTGGATGCGACGCTGCGGGATGGCGGTCTGGTCAATAATTTTCATTTTCAGGATGATTTTGTAAAGGCTTTGTATCAGACGAATATCAAAGCCGGCGTTGATTATATGGAATTTGGATATAAATGTGATAAGGAAATGTTTGATGTCAATCAGTTTGGCAAGTGGAAGTTTTGTAATGATGACGATATCCGGGAGATCGTCGGAGAAAACCAGACGGATCTTAAACTGGCGGTCATGGCGGACGTAGGCAGATGTAATTATAAAAATGATATTGTCAATAAGGCGGACAGCCCGGTCGATGTGATCCGTGTGGCGACTTACCTTCATCAGATCCCGGCTGCGGTAGACATGATCGAGGATGCGGTGAAAAAGGGATATCAGGTGACCTGTAATATCATGGCGGTTTCTACCGGACAGGAGGGAGACATCAGGGCTGCTTTGGATATGATCGGACAGTCGCCGGTGGATGTCATCTATATTGTGGACAGTTACGGCTCGCTCTATCCGGAACAGATCGCAAGAATTACGGATCTTTATAAGGAATATGCGGACAAGTATAAAAAGAAGCTGGGCATCCATGCGCATGATAATCAGAAGCTGGCATTTGCCAATACGATCGAAGCGGTTGGTGATGGCGTTGACTGGCTGGACGGCACGTATATGGCGATGGGAAGGGGCGCAGGCAACTGCGCAATGGAGCTGCTGCTGGGATTCCTTCGTAATCCCAAATATAATATCTATCCCGCAATCAGCTTTGTGGAAAAATATATGAAGCCGTTGCAGGCGGAAGGAACAGTATGGGGATATGATCTTCAGTATCTGGTTTCCGGTTTGTTGAACCAGCATCCGAGAGCCGCGATCGCGTTTACGAAGGATAAGCGTACGGATTATGCAGAGTTTTATAAGGAGATGAACTCGCAGGAATAAAAGCTCAGGAATAAAAATTATTAAAAAGTCTTGCATTTAGGGACGATTTATGGTAAGCTATCATAGTTGCGAGTAAAGAGATGTTCCGCTGTTACCAAGATTAGTATCTGAGATGTATTAAGAACATCCGATGAAAAACAAGGAGGAAGATATGAGCGATATTATCAGAGAGATTGAAAAAGAGCAGATGAAGCAGGAGGTTCCTTCCTTTAATGTCGGCGATACGGTCAGGGTATCAGCGAAGATCAAGGAAGGCGAGAAGGAAAGGATCCAGGTGTATGAAGGCGTTGTTCTGAAGATTCAGAACGGAAGCAACAGAACTACATTTACCGTAAGAAAGATCTCTAACGGCGTAGGCGTTGAGAAGACTTGGCCGTTACATTCCCCTCAGGTAGAGAAGGTGGAAGTCATCAGAAGAGGTAAAGTAAGGAGGGCTAAGCTGAATTACTTAAGAGACCGTGTTGGTAAGAAAGCTAAGGTTAAAGAAATTCTGAAATAGGAAATACAGGGTGAACACCGTGTAAATCTGTTAAATGAAATTAAAAATCTCCAAACGGATGTCAGTTCAAAATACATCCGTTTGGAGTTTTTTTGTGCTATCTGCTTACCAGTAGGTAAACACGAAACCTGCAAGCGGCGATAATACAATCATAATGGCGGAAAAACAGAAGGAATCAAGCGAGGTAAGCGTTGCCCGCTGCTCTGAAGGAAACATATTCTGTAAAAGAGCGTTGGTACGCACCTGCAATGCATCATCGCCGACGGCTGCGATAAAACCGCCCACCGACATTACCAGGTATAATGGTGAGTGTTCAGCCAGCAATCCTGTCAACACAAGCAAAGTTGATATGGCAAATATCCGTTTATAACTGAGCCTCGGCAGCTTTAGTATCAGTTTTGAACCAACGATGCCGCCCATTTCCATAAACAACAGCGCAAAACCAAGCCACCATTCTGACATGCCTTTTTCGGGAAGCTTTGCCTGTAAGAAAAACAACAGCAGTATATCCACCGCGCCGATCAAAGAGTTGCAAAGCATTATCCCAATGGCCTTACGTGCTTTTTTCAGAAAAGCCAGACTTTCCTGAAAGCATTTGATCAGCTTATATCCTATCTTGCGTTCCTTATCTTTTGAAGGAGCTTTTGCGTAAACATCACGCAGGGAAGACAGAATCATAATTTGTACTGCGCTTGTGACAAGATCTGTTCCGTAAGCAATTCTGTGCCCGATGGTCAGAGCGAAGCCTGCGCAAAGCGTTGAAATACCGCTGCACAGACGATAAATAATCAACTGGTTCGACTCATACTTTTCAAATACGCTTTCCATCCGGGCAAGTTTAAGGGAATCATAGGCAAGGGCGTCGCCGGTGCCTGATGAAAAGTTGTAGCTTAAGGCCATAAACGCAATAGAGGTACATACCATAAAAAGGTTATTTGAAAGAATCATTATGATGCTGCCGATCATTCGCATAATCGTGCTGACGATCAGCATTTTCTTTCTGCCGAACACATCCGCAAAAACACCCGATGGAATTTCAAAAATAATGCTTGTAATATGAAATACGGTTTCGGCAATGCTGATTTCAACAAGACTGTAACCTCTTGCCGCCAGAATGGCAACCCATGCACCGGTCAGCGACAAGTTCCCCAGTACGGAAGAGGTGTATAATTTTGATAATTGTTTCTTGATTTTAAACATAAAAATATCTCCTTAACTGAATTTTGTAATCGTTAAGAAGATAATGCGCAGTCTTATTTCATCTGTAAAACATCTCAAAAATAAATCAAGTTAAATCTGAGTATATGTATGACAAATTAACTTAAAAAAGGCGCACTATCCCCATAGAGGGGAAACAATATAACCTTTTTTCAGTTGTACATTTGTCATTTTCCAAAACATAAAGTCGTACCTCAATAGGGGTATTTAGATAAAATTACATATCAAATGTATCATATTTCCCATATAAATGCAAGTACTTACATGATTGGAACGGGGATGTAATACGAAACGATATTTTTGACAAAAAGAGGCAGGTTTGATATATTGTATGAATAGAAGAACTGCTTATGCAGCGGAACTTGCAGTTGCGGAGAGGCATAGTTATTAAATATGAAACAAAAAGTCATAAATATAATTTTTACCGTTCTACTTGTCCTTGTGGGCGCGTACTTTTTATTGGGTGAGCTTTTTTTACCGTCTGATCAGATGGACAACTACTCTGCGTGTACCGAGTACATGGGTGAGTGGAAGCGGATTATGCCGGATGGGACGGAAGAGGCTGTGACAATGCCCGGGAAGTGCGTTGCGGAGCGGAATGAAACGGTAGTCGTGGAGACAACGCTGCCGGATGATATTGAGGCCGGACGGTATCTCTGTTTTCGAAGTGCGAAGCAGGATATGCGGTTTTATATTGACGGGGAGCTTAGGAAAGAGTATTCCACGAAAGAGAGCAGGCTGTTTGGCAGGATGAGTGCTGCGGCATATGTTTTTTTGAAGCTTGACGGGGAGGATGCGCAAAAAACGCTCCGTGTGGAGATGTATACGGACTCCTCATATTCCGGTGTTTTTTATACGGTTTATTATGGAAATCCGATGGGAGTGTGGAACTATTTTTTTAAGCAGCTCGGATTGGAACTTATCGTTGCATTTGTTACATTGATCCTCAGTATCATAGCCATTATTGCGAGTGTGGCGCTGCGCTTTTGTTACCACAGAAGGGTGCCGTTGGAATATCTGGGCTGGGGGATCCTTGTGGCGGCGGTCTGGCTTATTACCAATTCTACATTCCGGCAGCTGCTTTTCCCGAACCTTTCAATTATCAATGATATTACCTTTATAATGATCATGCTTTTGTCGCTGCCGTATCTTCTTTATATGAACGAGGTTCAAAAGGGACGTTACCAACGGATATATCAGATTTTGGAAGGAATTATCATTATCAATTTCCTGGTGTGCTCCGTGCTGCATATCACGGAAATTTGCGATTTTACTGATACAATTGGTTATATATCTTCATTTTGTATCATTTCTATTATACTATTGATTGTGACAATTTTTCTGGACATCCGCAGCGGGGCAATCAGGGAGTATCTTTTTGTGGCGGTAGGAATGTCGGGTGTGTGCGTGGCGGCATTTGTACAGATTATATTTTATTTTCATAAAAGTAATCTGTTTAATGGCATGATACTGGCTCTTGGTCTGATTTTCCTTTTGATATTTTCCACGATCAGTACGATTTTTGAGATTATGGATATGGAGAAGGAAAAACAGCAGGCGCTGCAGGCAAGCGAATCAAAGGGACGATTCCTCGCCAATATGTCCCACGAGATACGGACGCCGATCCATGCGGTTCTTGGTATGGATGCCATGATTTTACGGGAGAGTCAGGAGCCGCACATTAAAGAATATGCGCTGGATATCCAGAATGCAGGGCAGACATTGCTATCCCTGATCAACGACATACTGGATATAGCGAAGATAGAATCCGGAAAACTGGAAATCCTGACGGTGGAGTATGATCTCAGCAGCCTGATTCATGATGTTGTGAATATGATGAAGATGAAGGCGGCGGATAAGGGACTGGCGCTGAATCTTTCCGTGGACAGGGCGATGCCGTCCCGCTTATGGGGAGATGATGTCAGGATTCGTCAGATCCTTGTAAACCTGATGACCAATGCTGTCAAATACACGGAGAAAGGCAGTGTGACGCTGAAGGTAAGCGCCACGACAGAAGAAGATACAGCGTATATGACATTCCGGGTGGAGGATACGGGTATCGGCATCCGGGAAGAGGACATTGAAAAACTTTATCGTGAATTTGAGAGGATCGAGGAATACAGAAACCGGAATATCGAGGGAACCGGACTCGGTATGACTATCACCACGCAGTTATTGGAGAGGATGGGGAGCCGGTTGCAGGTAGAAAGTGTATACGGGGAGGGATCCGTCTTTTCGTTTACTCTGGCACAAAAGATTGCAAACAAGGAGCCGGTAGGAGATCTGGAGCAGAGGATCAAAAATCAGGCGGCGGGTTATACATACCATGCGCTGTTCCGGGCGCCGGAGGTAACGATACTGGTGGTGGATGACAATGCGGTGAACCGGAGAGTATTTGTGAAGCTGTTAAAGGAAACAGAGATTCAGGTGGACGAAGCGTCAGGCGGGGAAGAATGTCTGGAAATGGTTAGGGAAAAGACCTACGATCTGATCTTTCTCGATCATATGATGCCGGATCTGGATGGGATTTCGGTATTACATAAGATGCGGGGATGGGAAGATTATCCATGCAGGGAGACACCGGTGGTCGCGCTGACGGCCAATGCAGTGACCGGAGCAAGGGAGCAGTATTTGGCGGAAGGATTTCAGGACTTTCTTTCCAAACCGGTTAATCCGGAAAAATTGGAAAAGATGATTCTGGATATGCTGCCG
>DLOQ01000169.1:4323-4526 GCA_002479655.1 Lachnospiraceae bacterium UBA7480 | reverse complement strand
AGCTTCCGGAACTGGAGGGAATCGACTGGAATTATGCACGGATGTACTGTCGGGATCAGGGGATTCTTTTGGACACGATCCGCCAGTTTTATGATTTGGCAGAGACGGAAGCGGAACAGCTGGAAGCATTTCTGGAACAGATCAGGCAGGCGGCAGGATCGGAGGAAGGACGCGCGCAGGCATTTCGTCAATTCAGGATCAAG
>DLOQ01000169.1:4090-4271 GCA_002479655.1 Lachnospiraceae bacterium UBA7480 | reverse complement strand
AAAGAGGAGAGGTATTGGAGCGCATTACACCGTATTTTCTGGAGGAATGGCGGGCGGCAAAAGTCATTTTTGAGCCGGTTGTGGGAACACCGGAGGAGGGAGAAGAGATTCCGGATTATGAAATGATAAAAGAGTTTCTGAAACTGTTACAGACAGCTATGGAACAGATGGATGTGGATGT
>DLOQ01000169.1:0-4081 GCA_002479655.1 Lachnospiraceae bacterium UBA7480 | reverse complement strand
TATGGCAGAGGCAGTCAGGAAGCTCGGTCTTGCAGTTGCCGATCTGGACGAGGAGCAGACGGAAGTCTGGAGCCATGTGCTGGAACAGGAAATAAAAGGATTGGAGGAAAAATAAATGAAGAAAATATTGCTGATAGGGGAGCTGGGTGAGATCGTACGAAGTCTGAATGAGTGCCTGACCGGCACATTTCAGGTGCAGATCTGTTCGGAGCAGATTGAGAATATACAGGCGATGGTCAAGATCACCAAGCCGGACATGATCATCATCTGCCAGATCGGGGTCGAAGATATCGACAGCGCGATTTTTACATGGCTTCAGGAAAAATGTTCCAAGACTCCCGTGCTTGGCATTACTACAAATGACGGATGGAAGCAGTGCAGGGAATTCTATAAAAGCGAACAGTTTGACGTATTGTTTCGTCCGGTGACGAGGAATGAACTGTTGGGTAAGTGTCATGACCTTCTCGGCGGTAAAAGCGGAAACAGTGAGGAATATGGAATATATGATATGCCGCTGGAGAAAAAGAAAATTATGATAGTGGATGACAGCGCTTTGCTGCTCCGCAATATGAAAAGCATGTTGGAGAAATATTATAAAATCTGCCTTGCCAAGTCTGGGGAGCAGGCATTGAATATGATCCCGAAAGAGAATCCCGATTTGATTCTGCTTGATTATGAGATGGATGGAATGGATGGTAAAAGTACGTTTGAGGCAATGAAGGCAGATGAGGATATGAAGTGGATCCCGGTTGTATTTCTTACGAGCATTGCCGACCGGAAATCAATATATGAAGTACTTAAATCAAAACCGGATGGATATATTTTGAAGCCGCCAGATGAAGAAAAGATACGGGCAACGATACAGGAAATACTCGAAAAAGAGTAGCCAAAAGACCTGCTGCAATATTTTATAGCTTTCGCATTGGCAGAAAGCTGTTTGGTATGATATTTCAATGCGCAGAAAGTGTGCGCAATTATGGTAAATCAACATGGGAAGAAGAAAAGGATTATCTTTTTATAAGAAAGAAAAAAAGATCAATAAAAGATTATTAAAGGAGATCGGTCAGTGGATATTCTGGGGAGCGGTGATGATGCTGATCGCCTTTGCTGCCGTATTCTGCTTTGGCATCCTNNATGTGATCGGCAGTTCCATGGAGCCGACTCTGGCAAATGGGCAGGAGATACTGATCGATAGGTTTTCCTATTTTTTTGTGAGTCCGGGACGCGGGGACGTGGTTGTATTTTTGCCCAATGGAAATGAAAATTCGCATTATTATGTGAAGCGTTTGATTGGGCTTCCGGGAGACACGATCTCCATACAGGATGGTTACGTGATGATCAACGGAATCTTATATGAAGAAGATGGAAAATATGATAAAATGGAAGANNCCTCGGCGAGGACGAATATTTTGTCCTTGGGGATAACCGTAACAACAGTGAGGACAGCCGTTCCAGCAACGTCGGTATTGTGATGAGAAGCTATATGATCGGAAAGGCGTGGTTCCATATGTCATCAGGGGATGTACATTTGGGATTTATCAAATAAAGCGAGGTCAACGATGAATTATCAATGGTATCCNNGCGTATGATGCAGGAGAATATCAAGCTGATCGATCTGCTGATCGAACTGGTGGATGCCAGAATCCCAAGGGCAGGAAGAAATCCTGATATTGATCGCCTGGGGCAGAATAAGGCAAGGCTGATATTATTAAATAAATGCGATCTCGCCGATCCTATAGAAAATGAACGATGGCTGGAATATTATGGCACGCAGGGGATACAGGCGGTGCTGATCGATTCCAGAAAAGGGACGGGGCTGAAAGAGATCCGGAATGCAGTGACGGCGGCCTGTGAGAAAAAGATCGAGCGGGACAGAAAGCGGGGAATCATCAACCGTCCGGTGCGTGCTATGGTGGCAGGGATCCCCAATGTGGGTAAATCCACTTTTATCAACGCATATGCTAAAAAAGCATGCACGAAGACCGGCAATAAGCCCGGCGTGACAAAGGGAAAACAATGGATACGTCTGGATAAATCATTGGAACTGTTAGATACGCCCGGTGTGCTGTGGCCGAAATTTGAAGATGAGCTGACGGGGCTTCATCTTGCAATGATCGGAGCTATCAATGACGAGATCCTGCAGGCGGAAGAACTGGCTTGCAAAGTGATCTTACTGATGCGGGAGGAATATGCCGGAAGGCTGCAGGAGCGTTATAAAACAGATGAGAAGGGTGATCCGGCGGATGTGCTGGCGGAGATCGCCTTGAAAAGAGGGTGTCTGAAAAAAGGCGGGGAGGCGGATCTTGATAAAGCGGCGGGACTGCTTTTGGATGAATTTCGCAGCGGTGTTCTGGGGCGCATCACGATAGAAAAGACAGAGGCATACTGCGCAGGCAGCAATGCCAGGTAATAGAAGAAGTATGTGTTAAAAAGTAAGAAAAAGGTATGGATGGCAGGATGAGAGAAGAACAGAATTGGAATCGTGACAGGGATCTTGAAATGATCAGACTGGATGATGTGCCTGTGCGGCGGCAGAGGATCCCGGAGAAAAGGGAAGTCGTAATGGAGGAAAAAGAGACAGAATCAGAGCAGAAAGAGGAAGAAAAGAAAAAAACTTCCCCCAGATCGATGATGAAGGAAGTATTATATAATAGCCTTTTTTTGCTGTTTGTATTGATCGTAACGCTGCTGATAGTTAAATATGTGGCGCAGAGAACTACAGTCTCAGGAAGCAGCATGGAGCCCATGATCCATGACGGGGACAGTCTGATCGTAGATAAGATCACATATCGCTTTAGTGATCCGGAAAGGTTTGATATTATTGTATTTCCCTTTGAGTATCAGCAGGATACTTATTATATCAAGCGCATCATCGGACTGCCGGGAGAATCCGTACGGATCGATGAAGACGGTAATATCTATATCAATGGTGAGATCCTGGTAGAGCATTATGGCGCAGAGGTGATTGAAGAGCCGGGAAATGCATATAATGAGGTGATCCTCAGGGAAGACCAGTATTTTGTGTTGGGAGATAATCGGAACAATTCATCGGACAGCAGAAATCCGGCGGTTGGATTGATCCATCGGGACAATATCGTCGGGCGAGCATGGCTGAGAATCTTCCCATTTGATTCATTTGGCTTTATCAGGCATCAATAATAGATATCGGCATGGAGGATTTTGATGGACATTCGCAGAAAGATCGGTGAGATACAGAAGGAATACCGTGAATTGACGGAACAGGATTATGAGGCATTTATCCATACCTATCAGGAGGATGAACGGGCGGCTGTCAGGAAGATGGCAGAGGCAGTGGCGAGGAAGCAGAAGGCATTGCTCGCGGAACAAAAGCGCATGTTTGAGATGTTTGCTTATGAACGCAGATATCAGGAGTATCAGTATATCTGCGGGATCGATGAAGTGGGCAGAGGGCCTTTGGCAGGACCGGTGGTTGCGGGCGCAGTGATTCTGCCGAAAGATTGTTCTTTGTTATATCTTAATGATTCCAAGCAATTGTCCGAAAAAAAAAGAGAGGAGCTTTTTGATCGGATTATGGAGGAAGCAGTTGCTGTCGGTATCGGCTATGCATCACCGGAGAGGATTGATGAGATTAATATCTTAAATGCAGATTATGAAGCGATGCGTGAGGCGATCAGCAAGCTTTCCGTCAAGCCGGATCTACTGTTAAATGACGCAGTGACGATTCCGGAAGTAGAGATCCGTCAGGTGCCGATCATTAAGGGAGATACGCTCAGCGCTTCCATAGCGGCGGCAAGCATCGTCGCCAAGGTGACAAGAGACCGGCTGATGGTACAGTACGATGAGGTGATGCCGGAGTATAAATTTGCTTCCAATAAAGGATATGGTTCTAAAGAGCATATTGAAGCAATCAAAACGTATGGACCGAGCGTGATCCACCGAAGGAGTTTTATTAAAAATTTTATCTAGTTTTTATCCGCAATTGGGGGAATGGGAATGAGTTTATTTTCTGGGGTTTATGGCAATCATGGATATACGGATAGTTCTATCGCTGGCGCTGTTTCAGGAACAGCGTCTTCCACGCCTGTCAATGGTCAGGCAG
>DLOQ01000129.1:34073-60868 GCA_002479655.1 Lachnospiraceae bacterium UBA7480 | reverse complement strand
CCCTGATCTCCGCCATCCATGAATCCGTAGTTTCCCGGTCAGCGCTGGACGCCGCCACAAGATAGATATCATCCCTATCGTGAAACTCTTTGAAAGTGTTTTCCATCTCATTTTTCATTGCAAGCAGCATCTCTGTCCTTGCTTTCTTCATTCCACGGCATTTTTTATAAACGTCCAATGTCCCGACGTCAAATTTTAAAACCGGCTTGATATTGAGGATCGTCCCCAAGGATGCCGCTGCGGAGCTGATCCTGCCGCCCTTTTTCAGATACGTCAGATCCTCCACCGCGATATAAATTGCCATCTTTGCCCTATATTCTTCCAGCTTATTCTTGATCTCTTCCGCGCTGTACCCCTCCTGTACCAACGCAAGAGCATCCAGAACTGAACGATATAAAAGAACGGATACCCTGCCATTGTCAACCACATGGACTCTGCCCTGATAATCGTCCTCCTGCGCCATCATCACAGCCGTACTGCAGGAACCGCTGAGTCCGCTGCTGATGGGGATATATACGATCTGCTCATACTCCTTTAATGCTTCATCCCAAATCTCCATCACGCTTGCCGGCGAAGGCTGCGAAGTACTGATCTCCACGCCGGCAGCCATTTTCTCAAAAAACACCTGCCTTGACATCGTCGGGATCCTCTCCCCGGATGCATCGACTCGTCCACCGCCGGAAGCCTCNNTCATCCGTATCATCCAGCCCTTCATAACAGCACTCATCGCCAACATAAAAAGGCATGGGGAGTACCTTCACGCCTAATGTCTTTGCAATCTTTTGTGTGATCCCGCTATGACTGTCTGTGACGATTCCTATTGACTGCATCGTTCCTTAAAACACCTCTGTCAAAAATAATAATAAGGAAGCGCTTTCATCAGCGTTTCCTTAATATTATAGCACAATGAAATAAAATTAAAAGGGTGTTAACAAGGTTTTCATAATTTCTAATGATGACCGGACTGATGATGACCGCCGCCGTTTTCTCCATGATGATGCTCTCCCGTCTGCGTGCAGCCAGCTACTCCGCAGAAACTGTGCGTATGGCTTCCCGCTTCTGTACAGCCTGCCACGCCGCAAGAGTTGTGCGTATGGCTTCCTGCTTCCGTACAGCCTGCCATGCCGCAATTATGGTATGCATGCCCATCATCCGCGCTGTGGGGGTAACAGTATTCCCCGTTGTGCATATGTACTCCTGTTTCCGTACACTCTGCTACATTGCATATGCCATGGCTGTGTTGTCCGCTCTGTGTACAGCCGTCTATTCCGCAATCGTAGATGCACTCCCCGTTCCGCGGACAGCTTTCATTTACACAAGAACCGTAGTTGCACTCTTCGTTCCGCGGACAGCCTTCATTTACACAATAGCCATTGCCGCACTCCCCGTTCCACGGACACGCCGAATTCCCACTGACAAGCAGTATTTCATCTGTCTGCGGCGCACCATTGATTTCCACCGGATTATTATTCATTGCATAAACGGAAGCGATGCCGCCTGACACCATCGCAATCGCCACAAATGCAATGACCGCTATTACTTTTTTCATCTCATTCCTCCTGTCAATGGGCTTTTGCTGATATTTTAGCATATCAATGTTTTCCTGACAACAACTAGCTTCCCTGCTTAAGAATCTGCGTAACTGCTTCCTCCACCGAAATACAGTTAGCAAATCGTTTCGGCCACATCATTTCGTTATAATACTTATATGTGGTTTCCTTATCCATATAGTCATTGTCAAAAGTTGAGTTGGTTCCCTTTGGTATGATGACCTTATAGCCTCTGTCAAACGCGGACTTGACCGTTGCATCGATACAGAAATTTGTCTGCAATCCAACAATCATTAAGGTATCTTCCTTCTTTCCCTCCAGATAACCGGCAAGCTCTTTGTTGCCAAAACAACTGTTGGTTTCTTTGATATACCTCTTTTCGCCTTGTGCCGGCTTCACCTGATCCGCAATTTCAAAATCATCATCCCCCATAGAGAATCCCGTACCGGGTCCATCATCATGCTGAATATAAATAACTTCAACATTATTTTTTCTGGCAGTCTCTATGATCCTGACTGTATTTTTAATAAATCCGTCAAAATCATAAAGTCTTTCGTCCGTGATTCCCTTTTGAATATCTACCACCAATAATACCAATGCGCGTTACTCCTTTCTGTTGATTTCCTTCTCATGTATAAAATATAATTTAAGAATACTTTGTATAAATCACCACAAAGCTCTTTCCTTTCACAATATTTTTAACACTGATCTTCTCGAAACCCACCTTTCTCCCAAGATCCATCAGCTGCTCCGGTCCAAACTTTTTGAATCCTTTCTTCGTATAGGATAATGTGTCAAGATATTCCTTAGTATAAACAACATTATAAAAAGAGCTTCCCGGCTTTAATACCCTATTGATCTCAGTTAATCCCTTTACCGTGTCACTCCAAAAATATACCGTATTAACGGAGGAGACTGCGGAGAACATGTTGTCTTCATATGGCAGATCACAACAATTTCCGATCTGCAAAAACAACTGTCCATGCTTGGCGGCTTTCTTATTTCTTTTCAACGCCTGTTTCATCATATCCGCAGATATGTCGATTCCATACAAATCAGCTTCCGTCTTGCTATAGATGCGCTGCAACAAATACCCATTCCCGTATCCGATATCTAAAAACTTGTCTCCTCGATCAATATTTATTAAAGTGACTGTATTCTTATACATTGCCTGATTGATCACATTCATGATAAAACAGCATATCATTCCAACAAATCCATGTGGATTGCCAAACTGGCTGCCGATATATTCTGTAAATTTACGCATCTTCTTCCTTCCACCTGCGAAGTATTAATCTTTCTGTGCTTAATAGCATCTGATTATTCCTCCGGTAAAATATAAATGCCCTTTGATCGCTTGGACGAGATAGATTATTTTATGTATTGCAGGTCTCCATTTTTTAACAACTGAAACCTTCCATCATAGATATCATCCAATACTCGCATAATTGGTACGCCAATTCTCTGATGACCTGATGATGAACAAACCCTAATAAATACTACCTCGCCGGTTTTCCTAACATTTTAGCAATTTCCTTCAATCTTGCTTTATCACTCTCCAGACGTTCAACCCGTATGCTCTCCCACTGTTCAAGCTCAAACATTTTTTCCGACAAACTTCCAAATCTGATAAGGTCTCTCGGAATCTCCTGCCATCTTGCCGCTTTCCCGGTCACTTCAATCTGCCTGCTGATTTCATCGCTACCGATCTGCAAAAGTTTCTTCGCAGTTTTTATATCAATCTTTTCTTCTTCAAAAAGTCGGATTACTACTGCCTTATATGGAATTGCAAAAATATCCATGATCTTAAGAACAACCTGAACCGAAACATTCTTATAGGATAGATTATAAACAACCGACTGTTCTTCAAGGCGATCCTTGGGTGCCAATAAAAGCGCGGCAAAAGCATTGGCTTCCATGTCTTCCAGTTCTTTTGCTTCATCATCAATAACATCTGATTCAAGAATGGATCCGGACTGCAATAACGCAAAATCCTTCTCTTCTAAATAGCAATAAATATGATATAACTCATGTGCCGCCGCAAATATTTGTTTAGACAAGGGAATTGCCGAGTTGATCATAACAAACATGCGTCCTTGTCTGATAAATGTACATGCACACAACTCAGCATCTCCGATTGGATATCTAAGCAATTCAAATGGCATATCATGACGAATGACATAATTTTCTAAAATGCTAAAAATATCATCCTGAATGATGTTATTTTTATTATAGATAGAATTAAAGCTTGTCACACATTCACTTATTTTTATATATCTTTTACGATCCTTTATATAAAGGCTGTTATCCAAAACTTTACACATAGGCTTATGCCTCCCATGGCTGCATCATTTCTGTTACATTCTCATGAGTTCGGGCATAGAAACAAATCAGATCGGCAATCTCATCTGCAATTGCAAGACCATCTTTTGCTTCCTGAGATTCAACCCTTCCCATAAATGCCTTTACAGTATTAGTTTCCGGGATCACTTGTGGAACCTTTACCAGACTTTCCATCGAAACATCCAGAAACTCTGCTATTTTCTGCAGTTCAATGGCATTTATCATTCTGGATCCACCAAGCATCTTACTGATAACCTGCTTGGATACACCGAGATATCCGGCAAGATCAACCTGTTTTTTGTTGTTCTGCTTCATAATATTCAAAATGTTGTTACTAATCATCTCATTCATGTTTACCATCACAAGTACCTCCAAGCGAAATATACGAAATACTCCGTTTCACATTGTTATTATATGCGGAGCAGATCAAATAGTCAATGTTTTCTTGATTTTTACCAACTATTTATCTTTATATAGTTTCTATTTTAGAGACGTGCCATCTTCCTTTAGCGTTCTATCATATTTCAATAATACTTATATGTGGTTTCCTTCATATATTTTCCAAAAAGAATTTATAATTTTAACCACTGCTCCTTAGTCATATAATTTCTATGATCCACTCTTATTTCATTCATCAAGGGAACCGAAACCTCGTTACAGGTATGATGGAATACAAAACCAACCTTTTCCTGTACTCTCTTTGATTTTTGATTTCCGTCATAATATCCACACCAAATGGTTGTCATTCCAAGATCTTCAAATCCATGTCTGATCAGTTCCCTTACAGCTTCCGGCATATAGCCTCTTCCCCAAAATGGTTTTCCCAGCCAGTATCCAAGTTCACACTCATCGTCCCGTTCCGTCATATCCGTATGACCATTTAATTTAAGCTCCACTGCGCCAATTGCCTTATCACTGTCCTTTTCACATATTGCATAGCACTCAGCGCCATTCAAAACATTTTTAATAATATCTAAGCTTTCCTCAATATTATTGTGAGGAGGCCATCCGGCGATCGGTCCAACCTCCGGATCTTTTGCATATTCATATAAACTTTCCGCATCCTCTTCTTTCCATCTGCGAAGTATTAATCTTTCTGTTCTTAATATCATCTGAGTGTTCCTCCGGTAATTTGAGCAATTTTTAATAAAAATCTGTAAGCTGCTACCTTATCTTTTATTCCTTTTCAAGATCAATTACTTTGTTGAAATTCGAGAGCCGGCAGTTACATAACTAAAATCATTATAGCTTCATCGCAACTGATTCAAAATCATGATTCAACAACTCATCAAGTATCAGTTGAACAACTGAATCAAATTTTTTCACAATGTTGTCATAATCATGAGTGCAGTATATTGTTCCACTATTACCAATCCATACACGTGCCGGGTAATAATAACCTATTTCACCCACCATAATAATATACTCTTTTGAATTTGTCTTTACATTTTTATATTCGTCAGATTCCAATATATCCTCTGAATCATCATACATAAAATCCACAATATCAATTTTATATTCTTTTGGATAAGGAAATAATCTAAATTCAAAATCTGGACCAAATTTTAAATTTGTTACTTCTATATACCAGCTGCTTGCAATTCCATAATATTCCCGAAAAAATGAAATTGCGCGTGGATGAAGTTCAATATCCCATTTTTCATAATAATTTAAAACAGATGAAATATCCACCTTTCGTTCAGGAAACCAGCCTGCTTTTCTTAAAGCCTGATCAATTTTGTCCGTTTTATTCCCTTTTAACAAAAGTCTTTCTTCCAGCATACAATCACCTCTAAATCTAAGAAAAAGCCTTGATTTTACAAGGCTTTTTTAGTGCGGGTGACAGGACTTGAACCTGCACGGTCGCCCACCAGAACCTAAATCTGGCGTGTCTGCCAATTCCACCACACCCGCTGATATCATGCCATCTGTCTTTTATACATCATTCTTTCCGGCATCCGGCACTCACTGTATCTTACCAAAGGTTACGCTAATTGTCAATTATGGGTTGACCGTAATATTCCGTCATATCATTAAGTCAATGTCCCGTTTCTATGCCGGAATCGTTTTGATGATTTTCCGATAGATACGAAACAGCAGATAAGACGATACGCAAAGCGACATCACCTCCGCAATCGGAAATGACCACCAGATCAGATCCAATCCCCCGATCCTTGACAGGATATACGCCACGGGAATCAAAACCAAAAGCTGCCTTGCAACTGAAACGATCAGACTATAAACGCCATTGCCCAATGCCTGAAATACCGTTCCGCTGATGATACAGAACCACGCAGCAAGGAAATGAAAACCGATAATCCGAAGCGCAGGAACGCCAAGGATGATCAGGCTGGGATCTCCCGTATCAAAGATACGCAGAAGTGTCTCCGGTATTAGTTCAAATAATCCAAATCCCACCAGCATAAACAGGAAGGCATATGCCATGCTGAGCTTGATCGTCTGCACCATTCTTTTGCGCTTTCTTGCGCCATAATTATAAGCAAGAATCGGCACCATACCGTTGTTGATGCCGAATATCGGCATAAAGAACAGGCTCTGCAATTTAAAATATACGGTAAATACCGCAACGGAATCCGTATTCAGTCCTGACAGGATGCGGTTCATGGAAGACGTCATAACAGAACCGATTGCCTGCATGACGATAGATGGAAAGCCCACCTGATAAACCTTTTTAATAATCTTTAAATTGGGACGAAATCCTCTAAGGTTCACATGAACATCCGTATTTTTCTTTGCATTTAATATGACAGCCAGGATCGCAGCGCAGATCTGTCCGATCACCGTCGCCAGCGCCGCGCCTGCCACCTTCATTTCCGGCATGCCAAACAGACCAAAAATAAAGATCGGATCCAGCACAATGTTGATCACCGCGCCTGTCAGCTGCGTGAACATACTGTAAACCGTCCTCCCCGTAGACTGCAGCAATCGTTCAAAAATAAACTGCGTATATACGCCAATAGAACAAGCGCAGACAATCGTCAGATACTGGGTGTGATAGGTCAGCGCCAGTCCTTCCCCTCCCTGCATGCGGATCAAGGTTCCCGAAAAGAATACCCCGACGATCAAAAACAGGATAAAATTGCATCCGGCAAGAAAAACCCCGTTATTCGCCGCCCGGTCTGCCGTCTTCTGGTCTTTTTCCCCAAGCGCCTTAGAAAGTACCGCATTTACACCGACACAGGTGCCTGTCCCAAATGCAACCAGCAACATCTGCACCGGAAATGCCATACCCACCGCATTTAATGCCGCTGTTCCGGCGGAACCGCCGGCCGCGACGTCATCCTTGATCTTTGCCACAAAGATACTGTCTACAACATTATAACATGCCTGTACCAGCATCGATATAACCATGGGGAATGCCATACCTGTTAATAATCTCGGTATCGGCACGATACCCATTTTATTCTCTTTCGCTTCTTCCTGTAATAGTTCCTGATCCTGTTCCATCTTTCATTTCCGTCATTTCAGCCGCCCTGCTTCAATCGGCTCCTTCTTCTGACTTACCTCTCTTTTCCTTATCTGCGGTATTACCAATCATTTCCTCTTTCTTTGATCCGCTCCCGCTTTCCGATGTCTTGTTTTCTTCTACTTCTTTCTCTTCTCCCATTTCTTTCTTATCTTCTGTTTCTTCCTTTTCCTCTGCCGTCTTCGTTTCTTCCGATGCTTCCTTATCCTCTTTTTCTTCCTGATCCTCTGTTTCCTCTGCCGCCGTCGTTTCTTCCGATGCTTCCGTTTCTTCTTCAACCTCCTTAATGGCATTTTCCGACAGTTTACGGATCATATCTTCTACCATCCGGTCCTCTTCCGCCTCTTCTTCCGTCATCTGAAGGTCCAATGCTTCCGCGACATCTTTCTTCTCAAGCTGATGCAGCTCCTTTGACATTTCCGAAAGATCATACTCAGCCTGCGAAAGCATCTCCTTGATATTTTCCATATCATACATGTCCAATGTCATTGCATCATCATCCACATTGGCAACGATCCTGTTCCTTCCATGTTCCTTTCCATAATACAGCCTGTCATCCGCCATACGGATCAGTTCTTCATGGTCATCTGACAAAGCCCCATCAACAAATCCCATTGTCATCGTCACCCTGATCTCCTGTCCCTGACAGGGAATGACAATGCTCCTGATATTCTGGAGCATCTGCGTCAGCATTTCCAGTGCCTCTTTCCGGTCAAGTCCATCCAATACGATCAGAAACTCCTCGCCGCCCCAGCGGCACGCAAAGCCCTTGCCTACAACCGCCCTTTTGAGCTGATCCGCCACCCGTACCAGCACAGAATCTCCAGCCTCATGCCCGAAGGTATCATTGACCTTTTTGAAATAATCAATATCCCCCATTGCTACTGCATACTTCAGACCGCATTTTTTCGCCTGCCGCTGGATCTTTTTTAATTTTGCCGTACCGTACCGTCTGTTGTATAATGTCGTCAGCGGATCCCGTTCTACCAGGATACGTACCGCCTTCTGCATGGCAACCACGGATCTTCCGGCATCACCGATCTCATCTTCTCTTTTTAAGATCCTGCTATTCATCAGATGGTTCAGCTCGCCCCTCGTCATACACTGCAAAAAATCACGAATTTGCTGAATCCCATCCACCAGCTCTTTCGTATAATTGACACTGATATATCCTGCCAGAACCGCGCAGCACAATATGATCAGCCATACTGGCTCCAATGTCTTCAACACCACCTCTGAGATCTGCTCTGTCTTCCTTGCAACGCCCACCATGCCGACCAGACTGCCGTCAGAATGCATGATCGGCGCATAACAGGCATAATATTCCACCCCGTCGATCTCCACGTTATAATAGCAGACATCAAGCTCCTTCTCTATCGCACGATATATAGCGCTGTTTACTCCCGTAGCCACATACCGTTCGCCTT
This sequence comes from Lachnospiraceae bacterium UBA7480, assembly GCA_002479655.1. Lineage (GTDB taxonomy): Bacteria > Bacillota > Clostridia > Lachnospirales > Lachnospiraceae > NK4A136. The sequence goes on along the minus strand of DLOQ01000129.1, from coordinate 52,061 downwards.
CTGCATCCTTTAATGTCGTCAGAATCCTTGCATCCTTATAAAATAAAGTAATCTCCACGCCCGCTTCCGCAGCGATCCGGTCAATGATCGCAAAATCACCGGTCAATTCCTGTTCTCCCTTATATAAAGAAAACTGCCCGTCTCCTACCAGCTTATAATCCCCTTTGTACAGCTCGTCATAAACTGTCATCACAGAAGATGCCGCCGTACTTAACATCGGCTTCATCTGTTCATACAGCATTTTTTTATAGCGGCTGCTTGCAAAAAGCGCAATAATAATGCCCATCAGCATGATCGGTACAACAGTCCTAATCAGCACTGCCTTTTGTAATTTACCCATCTTTGGCCTCCATTCTTCCACTGCCTTCGTATCGTCTGATAATCCCCTGACCTCGGCAGTTATCTTTCGATGGTATACTCCGGCGCTTCCTCCAGCGCCGCTGCGGCGCCGGTGATTGTTACCTGCCTGACACCATCCATACCGGGCACTTCAAACAACGCATCTTCCAAGATCTCATGAATGACAGCGTTTAATCCCCTGGCTCCGATACTTAGTTTAGAAACCTTATCGACAATAACGTCGATCGCTTCCTCTGTAAATTCCAATCGGATTTGATTCTCATAATCAAATTCTCTCTGATATCTGGCAATGATGCTGTCCTCCGGTTCCGTCAAAACCTTTTTCATCATTTCCTTATCCAGTCCGTGCAGCACTGAAATTGCACCCAGACGTCCTGCAAGCTCCGGTTTCATCCCATACTCCATCAGATGCTTCACTTTGATATTGTCCTCGCTGATCTCAATGTCCGAACAGTCGATCAGACTGCTGTGAAATCCCAGACTTCCTTCCTTCTGCATATCTTTCCTGACAATTTTCTCCAGCCCTTCAAATGCACCGGCGCATATAAACAAAATATTCCGCGTATCCATCCGAAGCACCGTATCATTGCCGGAACCGTTCATATAAGGGACATCGATCATCGTTCCCTCCATCATCCCAAGCATCTGTCCCTGAAGCTCCTGATTGATATCGATCCCCATACTGTTATTTCTAGTAGGTATCATCTTATCAAATTCATCAAAAAAAACGATGCCGTGCTCTGCTGCCTCCATGCTCTTATCGGCTTTCAGATACAGATTCAGCAGCGCTTCTTCTTTATTTCTTCCTTTCCAAGGAGTTGCAACAATACCGCTGAAATCAGAAATAACGACAGGGACATTAACCAGCTCCTCTATCCTGCGGNNGTCTTACCACAGCCGGTAGGCCCGATCAGTATGACGTTGGATTTCACCAGGTTTTCTTCCGGATGTAATATTCTCTGATAATGATTATAGACCGCCGCGCTGATACTGATTTTTGCAGCATCCTGTCCAATTACAAAACGGTCAAGATACTCCTTGATCCTGTCCGGGGTATATTCCTGCAGAAACCTTTCGCATTTTCTGATAAAACGCGGATCCGCCTTCCCAGCGTCGCTTGTTTTCTCTCGTCTCATTTCCAGCCTTTTTCTTCCGTCTTTAAAAAACTGGATCTTATTGATGTCTATCTCTCCAAGCTGCAGATATCTTTTCTCATCATCCGGTTCCTGCATGACCTCCCATTCCAGAAAATCAAAACATTCATCAATATCCTCATTGCAGACGATCTTTTCCAATCTGATACCGTTTGTCAGCATCAGATCATCCGTATATTCTTCAGCCGCCTTATGGAGTATCGCCCAGAAAGGCGCCTGTCTGTCCCCCTCTTTGTAGGACGCGCCTAAGAGCTTCATCACGCTTTCCAAAACCTGCTCATCTCTATCACGTAAAAAAAATATATAGTAGACCACGATTGACAAATAGGCGTAAATTACCATACCATTGGTAAACGGCTGATCGCTCTTCTGATATATCTTCAGACGCCTTTCCAAATATGGTGCGTATGTTTCAATATTGGTTTTTTCAAAAAGCTTCCTCATCCAACTCTCCTATATTCCAGCCAGCTGCGTCATCCTCCATACAAAGGATCGGCTTTTTTTCTCCCGACACGACCTCCCCTGTGATCGTAATGCTGCTGACTCCCTTTAATCCGGGCGCTTCATATAAGCATTGTCTGACAGTGCGCCTTACGATCTGATGCAGCGCCCTTGCTCCTGTCTCCTCCGCAAGAGCCATATCCGCAATCTTTTCCAGCGCCTCCTCCGTAAATATCAATTCCCCTCCACAATCAAGCCGGATCTCCCTGGCATACCGTTCAATCAGATTATCCTTGGGAACCGTCAATATCCTGATCATATCCTCTCTTTTCAGTGGATTTAATACGGCAATCTCGCTGATCCTTCCCGCCAGCTCCCGTTTCATGCCATAGTTCATCAATACCTCATGCGTAATATTATTCCTGCTGAAGCCTACATCGATCTCGCTCATCAATGGATTGCTAAATCCGATAAAGCCTGACTGCTGCTCCTCTTTTACCTTGCTCTCACGGACACATTCCTCAATTCCCTGAAATGCACCCGCAAGTATAAATAAAATATGGGAAGTATTCAAGGTAAAAACCCTGCCGCCAACCTTCAACTCTACATCGCTTCCCTCTAACATAGTAAGCAGCTGTGACTGAACATCATCATGGACATTGACACCCCGTTCGGAAAATACGGGCTGCAGCACCTTATCAAATTCATCCATAAATATAATGCCATGCTCCGCCTGTGCCTTTTTCCTGCCGGCTTTTTCCCACAAGGAGATCAGCAGGTCCTCTTTATGCCTCCCTCTGTATTGCGATGCTCCCAGAGAAGAAACATCCGTACAGATCACCGGGTATTCCGTGATCTCCTGGAGTCTTCTCATGATCTCAGTCTTACCGCAGCCGCTTGGCCCGATCAGCAATACTACGTTGGCAGCAAAGTTTTCTCCCGGATGTCTGACCATCTTATCATGACGATATACCGCCACCGCCACCGCTTTCTTGGCAGCCTCCTGCCCAATCACATACTGATCGATATAATCCTTTATTTTTTCAGGTGTCAATCTTTCCGACTTTTTCTTTTCCTCCTGCCCGTCTGAAAAATATATCTTTTTCAGACAGCGTATCCGTCCTAAAATGATCATCTCCTTTTTGTTGTTACAGCTCAACAAAGCGCATCTGAGCAGATCCGCTTTTAAAAAATCCAAAACAAACTCTGCACGCGCAGCAAAGATCTGCAGATCATACATCAGATCCTCCTCCAGCTTATCCAGAATATGCATCAGACTGCGTTCTTCCGGAGCAATACGACGATCCTCCAAAACACGCTGATACAGGATGGTAAGATAAGCTACGCCTTCTGCATCTTTGGAGTTGATATCTTCGCAAACGATCGCAAGACGTTTGATAATGTATTCTGTAATAGCTTTTGTAGATCCTTCCATTTTAAAAATATTGATCATAAAAATAACCATACCTTTCGCGCGGGCGTCCCCCTGCACATCATATCACTACGCATTTATTTTACATTTTTTCCTTCTACTGCGCAAGCCTATTCTATATAGAAAACAATATCCATATTTTTTAATGTCCAGTAGATTCTTTCCATTTTTTTTGCTATACTATTACTGTCCGCAGTCATGCCCGTGCCTTTCTCGGCATTGTGGCAGAAATGAATGTGTCTGCGGCGTAAATACGCAGATCACGGAAAGGTATGGTTATTGGTATGAAAAAGAAGAATGTCGTCGTTTCACTCGGTCATGAAGCTCTCGGTCATACGATCTTAGAACAGCAGGGCGCTGTCAAAAAAACGGCAAAAGCGCTTGCCGACTTGATAGAACAGGATTATCACCTGACCATCACCCATTCCAACGGCCGTCAGGTCAGCATGATCCATAAAGCCATGACGGAGCTTAGACGGATTTATATTGATTATACGCCGGCCCCCATGTGCGTCTGCTCTGCAATGAGCCAGGGATACATCGGCTATGATATCCAGAATACGCTTCGCTCGGAATTACTATGCAGAGGCATTGCTACACCGGTGGCTACTATCCTGACTCAGGTAACGGTAGATCCCTATGATGAGGCATTTTATGAACCGAAAAAGGTCATCGGCAGATATATGTCCAAAGAAGACGCTGAAATGGAACTCAAAAAAGGCAACTATGTCAAGGAAACGCCAGGCAAAGGATACCGCCGCATCGTTGCCGCACCGAAACCCATCAGCATCGTCGAACTGGATACGATACGTACGCTGGTAGATGCCGGGCAGATCGTCATTGCCTGCGGCGGAGGCGGCATCCCTGTGATCGAGCAGAACCATATCTTAAAGGGCGCATCCGCAGTCATTGAAAAGGACAGCATTGCCGGAAAACTGGCTGCCGATCTCGCTTCCGATGAGCTGATCATATTGACCTCCGTAGAATGTGTCTATCGCGATTTTGAAACTGACACGCAACAACCCATCCGCCATATAACTGTCAACGAGGCAAAAGAACTGACCGCATCGGGACAGTTTGGACTGACCAATATGCAGCCAAAGGTCGAGGCAGCCATCACCTATCTGGAAGCAGTTCCTGAAGGAAGCGTACTGATTACCTCCTTAGACAGAGTTCAGGATGCGCTAAAAGGCAGCGCCGGAACGGTGATCACGGTACAGTAATCACTGTATTGTGATCACTGCATTGTGATTACTACGCTGTGATCATCTTGTTTCATCAATACCCTGCAATTTTCTCATAGGTTCCTACAAGATTAAGCAGACCATACCCCATCATGCGGTCCGGATATGCGACGCTCTGACGTTTCGTCGTACCCCGGATCAGATAATTGCGTATTTCTTTATCATCAAGAAAGATATCTTTTTTATTTATGACACCCCATTGAAAGATCTGTGCAACCGCCCCTGCCGTCAATGCCGCCGCAAAATCCGTTCCATTCACCACGCCATATGACGTAGTGNNCACCGCCGGCGCGCACAGATCCGGATAAATACGGTCATCTGAAGTAAACCCTCTGGAGGAGTCCAGATAAACGCTGTTCTCATAACTGTTATATCCCGACACCACTATAATCCCACGGTACGGTACCGGAGAGGTCAGCGTCTCATAAGGTGACGACCGGATAAAATATGCCTGATCCCGTAAAAAAGCGCTGATTGGCAGCCACATATGGTATTGCAGATCAATCCCGACGTCCTGCGGCATTACCTGGATCGTCCAGATCCCTGCAGCCTNNGGTCTGATCATCCGGATGAAAACTCCCTGCCAGCCGGAATAATCCTCTGCCAGCACATAATTGACCTGTAACTGACTATCGCCATAAACATAGGAATATGTGATATTCGTCCCGTTTTTATTATTGATCATCCCCGTTGTTTCTCCTGCCGGAGATCTGACAGCGATCTGAAATACGCCGGGCTCCTCCGCCCAGAATTGCAGAAAAAATCCTTCACTGCCATCTTCCACAAACAGCTCCGTTTCCTTTAGGGAATTATCGCCGGCATGAGACTCTCCGGCATAATGATGTCTCGCGTTACCTTCATCTCCCGCACAAGATATAATACAAAAATTGCGGATATTTGACGCCTCGGATATCATGGAACTGAGCGCCGTATTACCCGCATGATTTCCCATACTGCTTCCCAGTCCCAGACATACCACCACAGGCTGTCTGGTAACATCGACAAAGCTTCTGACATAAGAAATAGCAGTTATAATATCATTCTCCTGATAGCACGGCACCTCATTTGGAATCAGATACAGTTTTCTCAAATACGTCTTCGCCTGCTTTAATTTGACTACCAGAATCTCTGCATCCGGCGCAGGACTTGCATATATGGTACCCGATACTCTGCCGTTTCCTGCCATAACGGAAGCAAGCGCGCTCCCGTGTCCGATCTCATCCACTGAACCGACATATTCCAGTGGATTCTCACGGGTCAATGCGTCATTGATCTCCGCCATGGTATATTCCGTCCCATAGGCAAACTGATTCGGCGTTCTTCCTGTCTGTATGGTCTGATCCCAGATAGCGCGGATTCTGGTAGTCCCATCCTCGTTCCGAAACAAAGGATTCTGATAATCGATTCCGGTATCAATAATGGCAACCAAGACCTTTTGTCCCGTCAGGGCAAGCGGCTCTTTCTGGATACCCAGAATACCCGTTTCGCTTAAGGGCAGATAATTAAAGGGCTCTCTGGAAGCCCTGTTCAAATTGTTATCAGAAACGATCCCATAACACTTCGGCAGAATGGAAAACTGTTCCGCCGCAGGGAAAATATCCCCTACCTCGTCCAAGCTGATATAAATATTACTGATATTTTCCGTAACATTCTGTACGCAGTAGTCCTTAAATCCGCTCGATAAATCGCTCTGAATAACGCTTGCCTCTATGATATCAAGATAATCTTCCGATAAGATCTTTTCCTTACAAGTCAAAATACACCGTCCTGCAAGCCTTTTCTGTATACTATGCAGTACGGTGTATTACGTTTCCTTTTCTATGCTCTCAGCTCTATCAACGGCGCCCCTTTGCCTTCAATATACGCTTTCGTGATCGTCACGGATCCGATATTGTCATCTTTGGGGATCTCATACATGATATCCAGCATAAATTCATCAATGATGGAACGCAGCGCCCTCGCTCCTGTCTCCCTCTCCATTGCTTTTTCAGCAATCATCTCCAGAGCGTCCTCATCAAAGCAAAGCTTAACCTCATCCAGCTCTAAAAGCTTCTGATACTGTTTTAAAATGGCATTTTTCGGTTCTTTCAAGATCTGGACCAGCATATCCTTATCCAGTCCTTCCAATGTATAGATCATCGGCAGACGTCCGACAAATTCCGGGATCATGCCATACTTGCGTATATCCTCGGTCGTCACCTTGCTCAGAATGTTCTTATCCTTATTAAATTTACCCTTTAACTCTGCGTTAAATCCTATAGAAGTCTGTTTATTGATCCTGTCCTCAATGATCTCCTCAAGACCCGGAAACGCGCCGCCGCAGATAAACAAAATATTCGACGTATTGATCGTTGTTGTAGGCACCATAGCATTTTTGGACGATGCGCCGATCGGCACTTCAATATCTGCGCCCTCCAGCAGTNNGTATTCACCGTGGTAAGCGGCACCATCGCATTCTTGCTGTTGGCGCCCACAGGGACCTCCACCTCGCTTCCCTCAAGAAGCTTTAACATCCCCTGCTGAACAGATTCCCCGCTGACATCCCTCTGGTTCGTATCCTTCTTCTTCGCGATCTTATCGATCTCGTCAATGAAGATGATCCCCTGTTCCGCCTTATCGATATCATTGCCTGCTGCTGCCAGAAGCTTACTGACAACGCTTTCGATATCATCTCCGATATAGCCTGCTTCTGTCAGACTCGTAGCGTCGGTGATGGCAAGCGGAACATCTAACAGCCTCGCCAGCGTCTTTACCAGATAAGTTTTTCCGCAGCCTGTAGGTCCGATCATCAACATGTTGGACTTCTCGATTTCTATATTATCTGTTGTTCCGGTAGCAACGCGTTTATAGTGATTATAAACGGCAACGGACATGACCTTCTTTGCATGCTCCTGCCCTACCACGTACTCATCCAGCATCGCCTTGATCTTATGCGGCGCCGGGATGTCTTCCAATGCAAGCAGCGGTTTCCGTTCTCCCTTGGAACGTTTTTTTACCTTCGGTTTCCCTGAAAATCCAAAATCTCCCGACATATCAGCCAGATTGATAAAGCTGAATCTCGGAATCGCTTTCTTTACGTTATTTTTTGGCTCGGTTTCCTGAGCAGGAGCATCCGCCGGCGCATCCGGATCTTCCACTTCCGTGGCGGTCANNGTGCTCCGTCACCTGCCGTCCCATCCACAGCAGACGTATCTGTCGTCTGATTCATAGGCATGACATTCATAAAAGCCATTGGATTTGCCATTGCGCCATTTAAGATATCACCATAATTTTCTTCAATTATTTTTGACATCTTATCCATACAATGACTGCACACATAAACATTGCCCGGCAGGTGAAGCAGTTTCCCTGCCAGGCTTTCCGGGCGGCGGCATATCATGCAATACTCTTCATACTCGCCGCCGTCATTTTTGTTCACATTATCTCCCATCCTCAGTTCCCTCTCTATCTATTCTCCATGTTCATTCCCTATCCATATCAGCCTTACTGCCAAGAGTGACCTCAAGCGTCACCTTATGATATCCGCGGGCAGTCTGCCTCATAACTTCTATCTCAACAGTAGAACCTGCCGCATAGTAGCACAGCTTATTTGCCAGACTCTGCATAGACTTAATGGTCTCCCCATCAAAGGATACAATAAAGTCACCCTGCTGCACCCCGGCCTTCTCTGCTGCCGTATCTCCATATACCTTCGCCACATACACACCTTCGGGATAACCATAATACATAATCTCCTGCGCCGTAGTCGTTGCGCCGCTGATGCCAAGATACCCCTGCTCTTCTTCCGGAAGCAGCACTCTTGTCTCCTTTAAGGAAAGTTCCTCAATGATTGGTTTAGCTGCTGAGATCGGGATGGCATATCCCATACCTTCCACGGTACTGCCGCCGATCTTATTGGAATTGATGCCGATGACTTCACCGTTGATATTCAAAAGAGCACCTCCGGAATTACCCGGATTGATCGCGGCATCCGTCTGTATAAATGTCCCACTGACATTTTCCATATTCATCTCACGGTCTAAGGCGCTGACGACGCCGGTCGTCACGGACTGTCCATACCCAAGCGCATTGCCGATCGCGATCACGGGCTCACCTACCTTTAATGCATCAGAATCTCCCATCTTAGCAATGGCAATCGAGTCTAAAGTCTCCTGATCCAAATCTTCGATCTTGACTGCGATGACCGCTAAATCCCTGGTCGCATCCGTACCTTTCACCTGCGCCGCCACATCCGCTCCATCCGCGAATGTCACCGTAATCCCGTCATTGTCCTCTATCACATGGAAATTGGTTGCCACAAGCAGCTCGCTTTCATTGGAGCCTATGATGATCCCCGAACCGCTTGCATCCGCCTCCTTTGTATAATAGTAGTAATTGTAAGTCAGATGATTAGTGATCGAAACGATAGCAGGCATCACCTCATCCACCACTTCCGTAACATCCGTATTCACCGTATAAAGTACGGGAACCATCTGTTCCTGTTCTTTCTTATCCCCCGCCATATCGGACGACTGTACGGTGATTGTTTCCTCCGTATATTGCGGTTCCGGAACCTGCTGCTGATTGGTATTTTGTTCCAATAGTCCCACTGTGATACCAATCTCCCTGACTGCAAAAAAAGAAACTGCAGCAAAGGAGCCAAATAAGATTCCACAAAGACAGGATAAAACGATCTTTTGAAATGTTTTCATATATATTGCGCCTCCTTATACCATTCAATCAAAAAATTTAATCTTACAATACCTATTGTATTTCAGTTATGTGAAAATTTTTTGAATAAAAAGTAGAAAATCTATGTTTTCGCTAGGCTTCTTTTTTCCAATAGTTTTCGTTCATCGTCAGCTTTCTGATCCATGATCTGGGCAGTTTTTTATATGCCTTTCCCAGCCGATATCCAAGATATTTATAGAGGCTGGTAAGATACAAACCGGGGATCAGACTTCCTTTTTTTCTTTCCCTTAAGAATTTAGCTGTCTCCAATACCAGCTTTTTTCCCTCTGAAGAGGAAGATATCTGCCCAAATATCTCCGGATGATCCGCCTGCGATACCCCAAGGTCAAAATTACGTTTCAGCTGCTGCAGATTGGAATAACGATGGTAATGAACCACTCTTGCGTCCGCTGCATACGCAACAGCATCATTTGACATCAGAACCTGATAAGCAAAGATCATATCTTCATTAAATATCGTGTGCTTGGCAAATCCGCCCAGTTTATCATAAACGTGCCTATCATAAGCGGCACAGACATTGGAGCAGAAAAACGCCTTGATCCCCATTTTTTCAAGATCTTTCTTTGTCTTGATCCGGGATTCTTTGGGATAATTAAATTTTCTTGTAAAATACTCCATCTCAGAACAATGCCTGCCCGCAAGCTGTCTGCCGTAAGAAACCGACGCTTTCCCTTCCAACAAGGGTATCAGAAGATTTTGAACGAGATATTTATCCTCCGGCACAGCATCGTCCGTCATACAGATAAAATAATCCGCATGGGACAATCCCACTGCCATTCTGCGTGTACCGCCGTGGTCAAATTCATATTTGGAAATATGACGGATGATTAGGTTATGATACTGTTCTAAAAAAGTGCTCCCATAAAAAAATGTATTAAAATATTTTTCTTCCGTATTGATTAAAATAATATGAGATACCGGATAAGTCTGCCTCTCCAGCATAGATATGATCTTTTTTAATTTTCCGGTAGGTTTGTAAGTAGGAATGATCACATCCACAGTTTTCATGCTAATAACCACGCCTTTCAACAGTCTGCGAATTTGGGCCGCAGGCACAAATTTGCGNNAAAATTGTGGTTGAAAAATCAGCGCATCAGCGTGATTTTTCAACCTAGTCTCCCATATCAGCTCAAAAAAGGAACCGATTCCTGACCGGTTCCTTTTTATTGTACCACAATTTTTTTATTTATACAAACAGTTAATAACCGATATAAGGAGCGGTATCTGCATAAATACGATCACTGCATTCCTGTACTGTAGCAGACGGCTGGTAATTCTCTACTCCAAACAAAAACTCATGCAGCTCTGAAACATTTTCCACAAGATTAGTAGGAACAACACAACTTCCCTTGCCTCCGATGTTCCCACCGCCTCTATGCTCTTCAAAAGGAAAACCTTCTGTTGCAACGATCTGATAACTTCCAATATCCGATACGGAAGAAATAATCATATCCAGATCAAAGGAGGTTGCCACATATGGGAATGTGCTCTCTGCTATCCTTGTCAATGTAGGGATATTAGCGTTCTTTGCCTGCTCCATCATCTGGGCGATCACTGTCCTCTGACGCTGCGTACGCGCAAAGTCATTGCCGATATACCGGATACGGCAATAGGCCGTCGCCTGCAGTCCGCTTAAGATCTGCACTCCGGAATGTGTCACCGGCGTATAGTCAACTCCCTCATTTGCATAAAAATGGATTCCATCATCCGACTTTCCAACCATACTGATCTGATAGTCGTTCAAATAACTTATCTCATTGTCGTGCACATCGATCTCAACGCCGCCCAAGGCATCGATACAGTCGATCAACCCCTTAAATCCCACTGTTACATAATTTTCAATATTCAGATCCAGATTCATATTGAGCATGTTGATCGCCTGTTCCGGACCGCCTCTCGCATAAGCAAGGTTGCATTTATTATAACTGTCGTTGCCAACATTCAGATACGTATCCCTATATACACTGACCAGCTTCACCTCGCCGGTATCCTGATTAATGGATGCGATAATGATCGTATCGGTACGGGTATTGGCTGACAAGGCTCCCTCTCTGGAATCTACGCCAAATAACACAATATTCAGATAACCCTTTCCTCTCCCTCCGTCTTCCGTTGTGGGAAGCTGAGAAATATAATCATTTACTTCTTCATTTACTGAGACGCTGATATTGACTTTTTCTATCTCATCCACTCTTGTTACCGCGTACAGAACTACGCCTAATACCGCCAGAATAAATACTTCCGCCACGATCAGAATGATACGATTACGTTTCTTTCTTGCCTTTGCCTTTGCTGACATTTTTCGCGGACGGGAATTCGTTTTTTCTGATTCATCCCGTCGCTTGCTTCCGTTTCCCATAGTGCTGATCTTTCCTTTCTTCTCACCTGCATTTAATACGCATTTTTATTAATAAATCCCTTAAATAATGTTAAAAACAAAATTTTAATGTCCAAAAATAATGTCCAGTTCTCAATATAAAATAGATCAAAATCAATACGTTTCCAAATAGAGGAATTACCTCGATAACCATTAATCTGCGCCCAGCCCGTCATACCGGGTCGTACCTGATGCTTAATCATATAGCGGGGAATCTCTTCCTTAAATTCCTCTACAAACTGCGGCCGCTCCGGACGAGGTCCGATCAGCGACATATCTCCCGCCAGAACATTAAACAGCTGCGGAAGTTCATCCAGACTGGTCTTTCTCAAAACTTTTCCAATCGGCGTTACTCTGGGATCGCCTTTCTTCGTCCATCCGCTCTTTTCCTCCTCATCCGTCTGCTGGCGCATGGTACGGAATTTGTACATCTTAAATGTCTTATTGTGATAGCCGACGCGCTCCTGTGAAAAGATCACATTGCCGCCATCCGTGCATTTGATCAGCAACGCCGAAACCAGCATCACCGGAGAAAACAGGATAATGCATATGATGGAGCCCACCACATCGACAGCCCTTTTGACCATACTGTTGACCGTATTGCTGAGTGGCAGATGCCTGATATTGATCACGGCAAGTCCCGTCAAATCCTCGATATAAGGCTTGGTCGGGATAACACTGTTGTAGTCCGGTATAAACTTTGTGTGCACGCCGGATTTTTCACAGATATTGACCAGCTCCTCCAGCTTTCCATAATCAGTCAGAGCTAATGTCAGACCTATCTCATCGATCTTATTTTCCGGCAGTATCACATGAATATTGTCGATCCTGCCGATTACCTTAACACCGCGGTAAAGCGTACCCGCCGNNCGGGATCTTATCATCCAAAATACCGCAGACAACATATCCCCACTGCGGATTTTCCAAAATACGGTTGATATATTTTTCCGCAGCTCTCGAATATCCTACAAGCAGGACATACTTGATATTATAGCCTTTCCTGCGTAACGCGCGAAGCATAAGGCGCAGAAATTGACGGAATATCACCTCAAACAGGATCGCTGCTCCGTAAAAGATACTGATCATGGTACGTGAAATATCTTCCAATTTGAACACGTACAAAAAAGCAGCCAGCAAAGCAACTCCGATGGTATTGGCTCTGATGATGTTTAAAATCTCACGCCAACCGCTGGAGTAACGCTTTGACATATACAAACCGCAGAAATAATAAAGTACCAGATAAATCGGGACAATAAAATACAGCGCTCCGAAATAAGTTTCTTTTGACAAGACACCTACGCTTGCTTCTTCCAACGGACTCCAAAGAAATACAAACTTGATATACCACGCAAGTAAATAAGAGCCCGCAATCACCAGAGCGTCAATCAGAACATGTATCCAGTTAAATACCCGCTGATTATCTCTTATCATATCTGCCTTTGCTTTCCTCCATGCATTTTCAAAAGCACACTTAATTGTATTTTACTATATTTTACAAAAAATGACAACTATCAATCGTTGGTTTTAACCGCACAGCCTGAGAAAAGTATTTACCAGCAGTTCTCCTTCTATTTTTAAACAGCGCAAAAGTCCAATCTGTTTAAATTCCGGTCTGCGTTGTTTTCCTTCCGCCGATCCGCACAATCGGAATCCTTCCGCCAATCCTTTAATATAAGTATCTCCCATACCTTTCAAAATATAGAACAATAGCTTCAAAGAATAGCCAATTACAAAAAGAGGTAGATTCACTATAATCTGCCAATCCGGCATATTTTTGTAAATGATATAAATACTATTCTTCGCAGCCAGCTTTGCCTTAAACGGATTATATCTCGACCCGGAAGCCCCGCTTCCCGCATGATATACAATAGCCCTGTGCGTAAACAGATTCTCATAGCCATACAGCTTTGCGCGGTATCCGATATCAATATCCTCCAAATAAGCGAAATGATTCTCGTCGAATCCTCCCAGCTGCTGCAGGATCTCTTTTTTGTAAATGGCGGCTCCGCCGCATGCCGCAAAAATCCTTCGTTCCTTTTTGTAATGGGACGCGGGTTTTCCTTTCCCTGCTGCGTATGCCCAGCCTAACGCACAGTAATAATCTCCGGCATCGTCCATGATCTCCTTCTCCTGAAGGGAGATCATCTTCGCCTGCACGGAAAATATTTTTCTGCAACCGAGTGATTTCTCGTGTCTGCGGATGGCATGATACAGCTCCTTCACAAAAGAGGGTTCCACTACTGTGTCATTATTTAATAAGATCACATAAGGCGCCTCCGCCAGCGCGATCCCGTCATTGACGCTGCGGCAGAATCCCTTGTTTTCTTCATGCGCCGCATATCTTGTACGGGGAAACGCCCCATTTTCCGGATATTTCTCTTTTACTCTCAATAAACTGTCATCCGATGACGCATCATCTATCACAATCACTTCAAAGGACCTGACATCCTGCCTCATCAGACTGTCCATACAATTCTCAAGGTACTCTTTTCCATTAAAGTTCGGTATGATCACACTTACTTTGATCTGCATATTCTGTCATTTTGCCTTTCCAACCGGGTCATATAAGATACCAATGTTTTTCTTCCTTACTTTATTGCAAAAACTTAAACTTTTTTTTCTGATATTTTCTATTTCTTCTTCAGTGAGCATCTGCATCCTGTATTTCTCAGGAACCGGATAGGGCAATCCGGTAGTCTCCTCAAACAGGCTGATCAGATCTTTACGGACCGTCATATTGCGAAGATCTACTGCATCCACATCCTGCTGTAACACTCCGCGGTTCAGATATCCCGAAAATCGTTCATGAAGTCCCCTGTACATGACAGTTCCGTCCTGACGCATCGCCCCGCCGGAGATTTTATGATTATTATAAACCGCACCGCCAATGACTCCAAGATCGCCTCTCTGACGTAATATCATTTCCCGGTTTCCATCACCCTCGGTATTCCCCAGATATTCTATCCGGTAAAAGCCAAGATGCTTCAGATGGCTGACCTGCACGTCCCAGCTCTTCCCTTTGACATAATCTTCCAGGGCGCGCTTACCTGCTTCATAGGCATAGGATTTGGAAGCCGTATTGAGCGCCGTCGACTCCTCATGGCAGCGCCAATGATACAGGATATGCGGGATATGGCGGATATGCTCCTCCCAAGGCAGCTTAGTCCCTGTCATTTTTCCGGTCTGCTCCTCAATCAGCGCCATCGTCCGAAGCACAAGGTCGTAATCCTGCGCACCGTCATATTCTTTCCTAAGTCCCAGCTTACGGATGATATCAGCGCGGTAAAAAGCCAAATGGCAGATATAATTGTTGGTCAGAATCAGATCATAATTAAAATTTCTTTTTTTATTAGGTTCATAATATACTTCCAAATACTCGTTGGTCTTATCTTCATCGGTATAAAGCAGCTCTGGACTCAGTTTCTTTTTCCGGCACTTTTCCAATTCCTTTGCCACATAATAAAGCGTGTCCTGCGTCAAAAGATCGTCATGATCCAGCAATCCGATATACTCTCCCGTGGCATGATCCAGCGCTGCGTTGGTATTGTCTGAGATCCCCCCGTTGCCTTCAAGCCTCACATATACAATCCCTTCATACTGTGTCTGAAAATCTTTTACGACTTTTTCCACAACGTCCGTTTCGGAGGCATCGGCAATGACCAATTCATAATTCCGATAAGTCTGCTCCACAACGGAAAGAATAAGATCCTGCATAAAGATCGGCTTTGTCTCATAAGCAGGCACTACAAGAGAAAGCTTCGGATGCCAGCTCCACGATGCGTTCATCTGATGTTGCAGCTCGTCCTCCGCGGGCGGCTCATAACGGTACTTTCTCTGCTTCCTTGTTACGATCCGCTCAAGTGCGGCATAACAGGTATCTTCCGGCCCGTTTTTTTTAAGATAATTAATTGTTTTTTTCAGATTCGCTACAGAAAGCAGCATAGTCTGTCCTCCGTATATACAAAAACCATGTCCGGAAACTTCCCTCCGGATATGGTTTTTGTTTACGATATTTGTCTTCTTTTATAATTTTGCCTTTAACGCTTCTGTCAATGCTTCCACTTTCTGCGCCGCATCCTCCAGGCTCGTTCCCTTCACGCCCATATAGAACTTGATCTTCGGCTCTGTACCGGATGGTCTTGCGCAGCACCAGGAATCATTTTCCAGATCAAAATAGAGAACATTGGACGACGGAAGTCCTGTCTTGGATTCCGCTCCCGTAACAAGGTCAACGACCTTATCTGCCTTATAGTCGCGGAACTGTTTTACCTTCAGCGCGCCAAATTCCTTCGGCGGATTAGCCCTTAATGCTTCCATCATGGCAGCAATCTCTTCCAGACCTTCCTTGCCCTTTTTCGTAATTGCATACTGCGTCTCTTTATAATAACCGTATTTCTCATACATATCGATCATCATATCCCACAGGGTAATGCCCTCCTTCTTGCAGTAGGCAGCTACCTCAGCAAGACACATTACCGCCACAACAGCGTCCTTATCCCTTGCATGGGTTCCGGCAAGACATCCATAGGACTCTTCCAGACCAAAGACGTAATTGTTGCTTCCGCTCTGCTCAAACAGCTTAATCTGTTCACCAATATACTTAAATCCCGTCAGTACATCGATTTCTTTCACATGGTAAGCATCCGTAATGGCATGCGCCATATTCGTCGTAACAATGGTCGTTACCAACGCGGGATTCTCCGGCATCGTACCTGTCTTTGTCCTCTCGCGCAGGATATATTCCGCGATCAGCATACCGGACATATTGCCGGTAAACGGAACATATTCACCGGTCTTCGTATCCAGCGCATAGATTCCGAGACGGTCAGCATCCGGATCGGTCGCCATGACCACATCAGCCCCGACTTCCTTAGCAAGCTTCAACGCCAGTGTAAATGCCTTGGGATCTTCCGGATTCGGATAATCCAATGTCGTAAAGTTCGGATCGGGATTCTCCTGCTCAGGTACTACATAAACATTCTTAAAGCCGAGCTCCTTTAAGATCCTGCGGACCGGAATGTTGCCCGTACCATTAAACGGAGAATATACGATCTTGATATCATCCGCCACTTCTTTGATTACGTCCGGGTGGATGATCTGCTTCTTAAGTTCCTCCATATAAGCGTCGTCGATCTCTTTGCCGATCACCTCATACAGCCCCTGTTCCATGGCTGCTTTCTTGTCCATCGTCTTTACCGTATGATAATCGGTAACTGCCTTTACCTCGGCAATGATCTCCTCGTCCTTCGGCGCTGTCACCTGCGCGCCGTCTTCCCAGTACGCCTTATATCCGTTATACTCAGGAGGATTGTGGCTTGCCGTCACCACGATACCGGAGATGCAGCCCAGCTTACGGAGTGCAAAGGAAAGCATCGGTGTAGGTCTTAACGATTCAAATACATATGCCTTGATCCCATTCGCCGCCAGGCAAAGCGCCGCCTCATCCGCAAATTCCGGTGACATCCTTCTGGAATCATATGCGATCGCCACACCCTTGGACGCGCCGCCCTGTTTAATGATATAATTGGCAAGTCCCTGCGTAGCCTTTCTTACGGTATAGATATTCATACGGTTCGTGCCCGCGCCGATCACACCGCGAAGACCTCCGGTGCCAAATTCCAGTTCCTTATAAAAACGATCCTCAACTTCCTTTGTATCATTGCGGATCGCAAGCAGCTCATCCTTTGTCTGCTGGTCAAAATAGTCATCCTCCAGCCAGAAGTTAAATTCTTCCATAAAACCCATGTGTTTGTCCTCCTTGAATATATGTTATAGATATTAAATTTTTTATATGAGCGGATTTTGAAAGTGTATGGTTTATAGTTTAAGGTACGGTTTACATAACTTTTTGTTTGAATATCTATGTTCCAAAAACATCATATAATGAAATCATTTTTGGAACATAGATATNNCTGCGAGTTATGTAAACCTCACATAATCCCTATGTAACACTTATAAATTGGGAATTATATAAAACTCATGTTGGCTTCATACGTTTATTTTTGTAAATCTACAATAGTAAATATTATTTATCATGGTTTTTGGATAAATTTTCCATGACGTTATATGCAGATATTTTACTACATATCCGCTATGATTTCAAGGAGTAGTCGCTCCGGTCCAGCGAAAAATTCACATTATAGAAGGGATCGCCCTGATCGATCAGCGCACCCCAGCGCTCGCGGAACAGCGCGCACTCCTTTTCATATCTCTGCGCGCCTTCTCCGGAAAGGTCGGAGCCTCTGGAAT